>CAYGRX010000204.1:0-2816 GCA_964352365.1 uncultured Rickettsiales bacterium | reverse complement strand
TTCAACAAGCCATTATACGGCGTTGGTTTTAGATATTGGAAACAAGAATCTGTTAGTAAAATATTCAAGACACCATGTAATAGTATTAAATTTTTTAAAAATGAGAACGCAGCAATCGCTAAGGCCAGAAACACACATGGGGAGGTTCTAGTTTGGGCATCTAAAGAAACAGAAAACTTAGAGAAAAAGTGTGATGAAAAAGGAGTAAAACTAAAACGTGTTGAAGACGGCTTTATTAGATCTATCGGAATTGGCTCCGACCTAGTACCCGCACTTTCTTTGGTGCTTGATAATAAGGGCATCTATTATAACGGCAGCAAACAAAGTGAACTCGAAATTATACTCAAAAGTATAAAAATATCGGTGATAGAAAGAAAGCGAGCAAAAAATTTAATTACCTTAATCAATGATAATTCAATTACCAAATATAATTCTATTAACGCTAATTACCGAATGTCTTTCCCAAGAGATAAAAAAATTATATTTGTACCTGGCCAAGTTGAGGATGATGCCTCAATTTTAACTGGCAAAGGTAGAATAAAGACAAATCGAGCTCTTTTAGAGGAAGCAAGACTTAGAGAACCTGACAGTTTTATAATTTTCAAACCCCATCCTGATGTTTCCTCTGGTAATAGAAAGGGGCACTTAAGCAAGCGTGAGGTTAATTTATACGCGGATTTAATAGTTAACAAATTTGATACTGTTCAACTGATTAAAAGATGTGATAAAATATACACCATTTCCTCATTAGTAGGCTTTGAAGGATTATTAAAAGATAAGGAAGTTCATACTTACGGAACACCTTTCTATGCTGGTTGGGGCCTAACAAAAGATGAGAATAGATTTCCCGATAGAAAAAAAATAGATTTAGAGACGTTAGTTTATGGAGCATTAATTGAATATCCGAGATATATAGATCCAATTACAAATATTTTATGCTCCCCTGAATTATTAATTGAAAGAATATCTCTTAATAAAGAGGAACTTGAAAACATTGAAAATCAATCTAAAAGGCTAAAAGTTTTTAGATTTTTTAAAAATATAATAAAGAATTTTAAGAAAAGATTTTGATAGATAATTTAAAAAATAAACCACTCCTTTTTCTACAGGGTCCGAATAGTTTTTTCTTCAAAAAATTAGCTGATAAGCTTGAAAAAGATGGAGGAAAGGTAACAAAAATAAATTTATGTGGTGGTGATAAGTTTTTTTGGAACGATGATAGATGCATAGATTACTCTGACAAATTTGAAAATTGGAGACCCTTTCTAAAAGATTTAAATAGAAAAAATGGCTTCACCGATATTTTTCTTTATGGCGATTGTAGGAAATATCATCAAATAGCAATTGAAGTTTTCCATAATAGTAAAATCCATGTTTTTGAAGAGGGTTATTTTAGACCTTACTGGGTAACTCATGAGATTGGCGGTGTAAATAATTTCTCACCACTGCCAAGAACTAAAGATTTTTATTTGAATTTAGATGATAGTATTTTAGAAAAAAATATAGATACACATGAGTTAAAGCCATGCTTTAGGCACAAGGCTTTTTACACTTGTATTAACTATATTTATAGAAGCTTTTTTGACTCAAGAGAATTCCCTAATTACATTACGCATAGAGATATAACCCCCGAAGAAGAAGGCGGGGCATGGCTTAGAAAGGGCTTCAAAAGCAAATATAGAAAATTCAAAGCAAATAGGGTTGAAAAAATAATTTTTAAAAGAAATAAAACTGAAAATTACTACCTTTTTGCACTTCAACTCTGTTCTGATAGCCAAATTAGAGAACATTCAGATTTTAAAGGCATGCGTGACGCTATAAGGAGGGTTTTAGAAGATTTTTCAAAAAATTGTCCAAAAGATATTTTTCTTGTTATTAAAACTCACCCTGAAGAGCCAGGTATTTCAAAGTTAGAGGATTGTGTAAAAAATATTTCAAAAGAATTAAACATTGAAAAACTAGTTATATTTATTGATGGCGGTAATATGCCTAACTTGATCAAAGGATCATTGGGCATGGTAACTGTTAATTCAACTGCAACTCTTTCCGCCATTCACCATGAAAAGCCTGTTATCTGCCTAGGTAGGTCCTTTTATAACTTCGAAGGCTTAACACATCAATCAGGGTTAAAGAACTTTTGGAAGAAACCGCAAAGTCCAAAAAAAGAAGTTTTTGATAAGTTTAGACATTATGTCCATCAAAACTCTCAGTTAAGCGGAAACTTTTATTCAACAGAAGGAATTGAGGTTTTAATAAATAACCTTATTACAAAACTATAATTTATATTAGATTTGTAGATTCCGTCTCTATAATATCTTGAAGAGTTTTATTAAATTCTTCTTTAGAAAGATTTTTAGGTATGGCTGGCATAAACTTTACTTGAGCATTACCAGCGATTTTCATCATTGATTTTTTTGGCCAAAATTTACCTGTGTTTAATGCACAAGGAACAACTGTCAAGCCCTGCTTATATAAAGCGTAAACAGAAGGCTTATATTCCACAACTTCACCTGGCTTAGTTCTTGTACCTTCAGGAAAAATCATAACTTTTCTATTTTCAGAAACGGCTTTCTTCACATTTTTAATAAGGCTTTTAAGTGCCGCACCACCACCACCACGATTAACCGCCACATTTCCAACAAGGTAATTTGAAGTTCCAAAAAGTGGAATATAGCCAAGCTCTTTTTTGAATACATATGCAAGACCAGGAACTTTGTGAAACATAGCCAAGGTTTCAAAAGCAGATTGATGCTTTGAAGCAATAACACATCCCGAATTGGGAATATTTTCAGTGCCACTAACTTGCAAAGAGATAC
>CAYGRX010000203.1:0-2864 GCA_964352365.1 uncultured Rickettsiales bacterium | reverse complement strand
TAGTTGCATCAACAACCTCACCTAAATTATGTGGTGGAATGTTTGTAGCCATACCAACTGCAATGCCACTAGTGCCGTTTACCAACAAATTAGGATACCTAGCAGGCAAAACTACTGGCTCTTTTTCAGTGCCGTCATAGTTTTCACCCCAATCAACTGTATCTTTTTCAATATCTTCTGTAAGAGCGTGTGCTGATTTAGCCATACGAGACTCAGTATAACGCATTGCCGCTGGGCTATCACCATCCATTGAACCAAAGTTACCTTGGCCATCAACAAGTGGTAAACTCATCGAGAATGGTTGCGCCATACGAACAAGTGCGTCATAAATTGCGGAGTCACCATGAGGATGATATTTACCCATCACATCACCGACAATTCTAGCTGATTTTCTGTATGGTTTGTTGTTGTGAGCGCCACTTTCATTCATCGCATAAATAATACGACGGTGAACTGGCTTTAAGCCGTCACGAGCATCAGGAATAGCCCTTGAAACAATTACGCTCATTGCGTAATCAAGGTAACTATTTTCCATTTCCTTACGTATCGATATAGGGATAATTTCTGCGCTCTGACTCATGGGTTTTACTCTTTAATTTTCGTATAAAAATATAACTATTAATTAATACATCTATAGATAGGCAAGCGCAAGCTTTGAGAACATTTTTTTAAGGTTTTTTAAAGATAAATTTAGTATAAAATATTACCGCTAAATTATGACTAGAACTAATGCTTTAACTAGCCAATTTTTGTAGCAATCTGCTAGTAATAATTTCAGGCTCAGAATTGCTCTGTTTTGTTTCAAATTCAGCGTTTAGAATATAGCTATATCTTTTGAACAAGCTCTCTTCGCCTGAATTGATTATTTTACCTAAATGGGCTTTGAAAACTTGGACCTGTTTGAAGAAGATAGGTGGCTTTATATATTTTATTGCAAGGTCAATCGTGTTGCCTTCATTAACATAATAAAAAGCTTGGTGAAGCTTCTCTAAATATCTTTGCAAGCTTCTAAATATGGCAATTGGAGCTATACCAGACTCCAAGGCTTTTTTATATGTTTTTTCTATCATGGCTCTATTACCCGAAAAAACTGCATCGCATACATCTTGCATGCTGCTTTCTGTGGTATTACCAGTGCTTAGAACAACATCATCAAACGTAATTTTTGTAACACCATCCTCAATATAAAGAGAAAGCTTTTCAATTTCATTTTCAACAATCTTGCTATCTCCTTGGCATGATTGCGAAAGGAAATTCGCTGCCTCAGGTTCAATATGCAAACCTTTAGCCTGCACTAAATTGAAAATCTTAATGCTTAAATCTCTTGCATCTTCTTTGTAACATGGAATTGCAACTAAGTTTGAGCTTTTGCCTTCAAATAATTTTCTAAGTGGAGAAGTTGGCTGTAAATCACCTGCAGTCACTAGCAGAAAGCTCGTATCTGCACAATTTCTCGGAAGGTCTTCAATTGATCTCACAACCACTTTTGCCGCTTCCGCGCCTTCTATATTTTTTGCTAAAACAAGCCTTTTACCAACCCCGAACGAAATTGACATCATCTCATCATAAATGATTGTTGATTCCGAATCCAATGAATCGTTATCTATATTTGCAACCATAAAGGGGTCATTGAGGTCTGGAGTAATTTTATTAGATATATCTTTTGCAAAATTAGAAACTTGACCAGAATCAGGGCCATATATTAACACAGCAAGAATATTTGAGTTTTCTAGACTTTCGATAAAACTTTTTGCTTTATTTGCATAAATTTTAACCACTATTTATCCTCTTGCCTTTTAACTATTGATGTAAACTTTAAACTTAATTCATTTGCCATCTCATCTGCTAAATTTTCAAATGTGTCTTGTTCATTTGAGAAAGTTCCATAATCCGAAACCACCGCATCATAACCACCAACAAGTTTATTATACCCTTCATCAAATGGTTTCTCTTCTGCATTTTTGAATATTTTATATTTCGCCAAGAATATCAGATTATATCTTGTTACTTCCCTATCTTTTTGGATCCCTACTTCTTGCTTTTCCTTATCAAGGACTAATTCAATACGGTACATATTATCAACATCGACGCAAGCTAAGTTAAGGCTATCTTGAACAGAATATTTCACCTTATGACCAACTTCTTGATAATTTTCAGAAGTAACAGAAAAATTATCACAAACTTTACCCGATGGGTTTTTCTTCGCATATAACGGCTTGAAACCGCAAGATGAAATAATAGCTGCACTAGTTAGCAACAATATTAATGATTTTATTTGGTACATAAATTATCTTCCTAACCTGCTTGCCTTCTAGTTGTTGTTTAATTTTAGGGTCACTAAGTGCGTGGCTTTCTGCAACTTTTCTCTGCTCATCTTTTTTAATCTCTATAGTTGCTTTCATCTTGCCATTTAGCTGAATAGCAATTGTTATTTTATCCTCAACCAGAAATTCTTCCACGGCAACTGGCCAAGCTTCAATGCATAAGCTTTTATTGCCACCAATCATTTTCCAAGCTTCTTCCGTTAAGTGTGGAACTATTGGATTTAAAAGCCTAACTGCCACTTGCACGCCCTCAACAAAAATTGCCTTCGCTGCACGTTGTCCACGTTTCATTTTCTCAAGATAGTTAGTTAGCTCCCTTATTCTTGCAACCGCCTTATTCAGATGAAAATTATCTATGTCTTGAGTCACATTAGCTATAGTTCTATGAATATTTTTTCTAGCATCAAGCAAACCACCCTCAACGCCATTTAACCAATAGTCACCATTACCACCTTCAGAAACTAGTTCAGAAGCTTCTTCAACTAACCTCCAAACACGGTTCAGAAATTTATATGCCCCATCCACACCTGAATCGCTCCA
>CAYGRX010000202.1:0-2865 GCA_964352365.1 uncultured Rickettsiales bacterium | reverse complement strand
ATTCTTTATTTAGTAAAATTACTGAATTTATTGAAAGTCACGGCCTAGAACTTATTGGCGCACATACAGTAATGCCAAGTTTACTCGCAAAAAAAGGCCTTATTTTAGGCAAGCAGCCCAATGGATCTAAACTTAATGATATTAAATTTGGCTTTAGTGCGGCAAAGGAATTTGGAACCCTTGATAAGGGTCAGGCAATTATCATGAAAGATGGCCAAATTTTAGCAAAAGAAAATGTTAAAGGAACAAACTATATGATTAGAGAATTTGGAAAAACAAAAGTAACTGGAGCAATTTTAATTAAAGTAAAAAAACCCAAGCAAGATGATAGAGTTGATTTACCAACTATAGGGATTGAAACACCCAAACTTTGCTTAATGAATGGAATAAACGGAATTGCAGTAGAGGCTGAAAATAGCCTAGTTTTAGACTTAGAAGAAATAAAGCAAGAAACAGAAGGTAAAAATTTCTTTATTTATGGCGTTTAAAAAAGTTAGAATACCTAATCATCAAACATAGCATCAATATCCGCCTGAGTTGCGGTTTCTAGCTGAGGTCCTTGCTTTAATGATTCCTCATCAGATAATTTTCTTTTTTGTATAGATCCAGTTTTACTAGCAACCTCATCAATATTTTCAATAATTTTTGTTGCTCGTTGACCCGCAAAATCTTGAAAATGACAGGATTCAAAAATTCTAGTTACATTATCAGAAATTGAATTTCTTAATATTTCATTATCAATTTCAGCAATCTGCTCCATTATAGATTCTGAAGCTTCAAATATATCATTCGCACAACGTTCAGTGTCAGTGACAATAGCCCTTACCTCAGACTTAGTTTGTTCAAAAATGTCGGTCATATCTTCTCCCCCTTTGATATGGAAATACAAAAAAATATTATTTAAAACTTGCCAATTACTGCCTGCATCTTAACCTTTAAAGTGGCCGCATTGAATGGCTTCACTATGTAATTATTTACGCCTTCTTTTTTAGCGAGCATGATGTTTGCCGCTTTAGTTTCGGCAGTAACCATAATGAATGGCATTCTTTTAAATTTTTCTGATGCGCGCACTCTTTTTAAAAATTCTAAACCATCAAGTGGCTCCATATTCCAATCGGAAAGGATTAACTTATAGTCTTTTTCCTGCATTTTTTCCCAAGCTTCCTCACCATGTAGAGCTTCATCAACATTTCTAAAACCTAATTGCGAAAGCAAATTACGCTCAATCTTCAACATTGTTTTATAATCATCCACAATAAGGATGGGCATGTTTTTATCAACTGGCATCTATTTATAATATGTTCTGTTGTTAATAATTTATATTCTTGATGATAGCTCAAAATAACTATATTTTGCAAGCGCGTTATTTTAAATCCTCTATTTTTTAAGCCTACCCACTTCCGTAAGTCTAGAAGTGATGTCTTTTGCCGTACGCGGATCCATTTTTGCAAGTATTCCAGCCGCACTCTTTTCCTTCATTATACTGATAATTGGAAGTATGTTTTCAATCCTCATTCTAGCCATAATATCTGCAGCTTCTTTAGGCTTCATATTTTCGTATATTTTTACTAAGCTTCGCGCCTTTTTATCTTCCTCTTGCTGATATTGAATCAGCGCAGCATCAACACGCTTTTTCAAATCCCTAAGTTCTTCAAGTTTTTTATCAATTTTTTGCTCGGTTAAACTCAAAACATTATATCTAACTTGAAGCTCATCCTCCCAATCATTAAGCCTTCTTCTTCTTTCCGCCAGCCTTCTTAGAATATCAATTTCCTCATCTGTCATTTCTTTTATTTGTTCTACCGATACCGCTTCTTCGGACTCCTCGTCATTCCCAACATCTTGCTGCTGATCCGAACCTTCAATTACCTCTTGCGCAAGAACACTTGGAACAATAATTTGATCCACTGACTTATTAGATTTGTATATATCCATAATTCTTACCGAAAGTAGAAGAACCACTAATATTAAAAGTACTTTTGTAAAACCGAAATTATTCATTATGAAATATCACTTTTCTTTTTTGCAATTTGTTTAAGTAGGGCATCTAGTGCCTGTTTTTTAGTTGGACTCATTTGGTTTTTATTTCCACTATTAGCACTTGCAGGCTCAGAGGATGCAGCTTTATTAGGCCTAGTTAAATTTTGTATTCCTTGCTTTACGTTTTGGCCTTGATTGTTTTGCTGCTGCATGGAAGTTTTACGCGCAGATTCACGACTTTGTGATATTTTATTATCTAATTGGTTTGCAACTGTTTCACCTTTTTCAGTTAGAAAAGAAAGGTCATTTGCTAAAAAACGAGCCTTTTTAATTTGTGATTTAAGGTTTTCATCAACATTATCACCCATTGCCTTTAGCTCATTAATATTTCTTTCCGCCCTCATAATAGCTCCCTGAAAGTCTTCCAGAAATTTTGCTAATTCTTTTTTACTGGAGTTAAATACAGCGATTCTTTTACTAAAAATAATAAATAAAATTATTATCACTAGCAAAAGTATAGAAACTATAATGTTTAAGGCCAAATCCATATATTTAACTTTTTAAAACAAGATTGTAACAAAATCTATAGAAGATCTTTAATATCAAAAGAATCTTTTATAGATATTGCAACATTATCCTTTTTAGAACCAAGGGTTCCGCTGAACACAGGTATCCCATTGCAAGATATATCAATTAGATCTTTAACTTTATTTTCAGTGACTAAAGTTTTCCCCACCCTAAGTTCAGATAAATCTTTTAAAGTAATTGTTTTATCCTTTAACTTTGCAGATAATTTAATCTTAGTACTTTTAAGTTCATCAGTTAAAAATGATTCCCAAGAAATATCAGAACCAAAAGACTCACCTGAAAACATTTGCATTAATT
>CAYGRX010000201.1:2448-2871 GCA_964352365.1 uncultured Rickettsiales bacterium | reverse complement strand
AGGCATGAAAGTAAAAATTGAATATTTAGACAAAATATCAGCTGATAATTTTAATGATAGGAAGGAGCTTGCTAACCATTGTGAAAAAATAATCCGTGAAGCTTACTTTGATTAAATCTACTTTTCATTACTATGTTTTAGGTTATGCAAATAAGTGATAATAAATTAATTAAGTTTATTAGACTGCAAATTAACTAAGAATAATAATGATTATGGAAAGCCAAAATTTCTGGATAAATATTTACAAGCCAAGGGGGGTTAATTCTACAAAGGTTACTAATATAGTAAAAAAGCTATTTAAACCCTCTAAGGTAGGGCATGCAGGAACTCTTGACCCGCTTGCGGAAGGATTACTTCCAATTGCAGTTGGTGAAGCTACAAAAACAATAGAGTTTTTTCATGAAGTTACAAAAACCTACCAAT
>CAYGRX010000201.1:0-2438 GCA_964352365.1 uncultured Rickettsiales bacterium | reverse complement strand
AGACCTTGAAGGTGAGGTGGTGGAAGCTACTGAAAAAATCCCAACAAAAGATGAAATACTAAATGTTCTGAATAATTTTAAAGGTAAAATTGAACAAACTCCTCCTAAATATTCTGCTATTAAAATTGATGGTAAGCGAGCATATGATCTCGCCCGAGCAGGCGAAGATTTTGAAATGAAGAAGCGTGAAGTAACGATATATAATTTAGAGCTTTTAAGTTTAAAATTTGATAAAGCGATGTTTGAAGCTGAAGTTAGCCTTGGCACATATATAAGAACTCTCGCGGAAGATATAGCGGAAGCAGCAGGCAGCCTATGTATAGTTTCCATTTTGAAAAGAACAAAATATGGCTGTTTTAATTTGGGAAATGCTTTTGAGCTGGACGAGAATATAATTGATAATTCAACATCGCGTCATAACTTGAATAGTGGATATAACAATAAAGATTCCCTAAATAACAACTTGCAAACCTTAAAGAAATCTATTAAAGAGGCTTCCTCACTTGTTGATGTAGTGCTGGGCGATATCCCGGTTTTACATCTTGACCTAGAACTTGTTTCTCGGTTAAGGCAAGGCCAAAGGCTTAGGCACATGGCAGAGCAAGGTGTTTATCGAATATATGATCCAACAATTGGGTCTAATAAAAATAAACCCCTATCTCTAATTGCTAAACAGGATGATCCCTCGCAAGGGGAAGTTTTAAGGCCATATAAGGTATTTAACTTGTAAGTCTTAAATTTATTAAATAGATAATCGAGGAAATAAAATGTCTATTACAGCAGAAAAAAAGAAAAAACTAATTGAAGATTTTGCAATTGAAAAAGGTGATACTGGTTCACCTGAAGTTCAATGTGCAATTTTAACTGAAAGAATTGTTAATTTAACAGAACATTTCAAAACATATAAAAAAGATGTTCATTCTCGCCGTGGCCTACTAGTTCTAGTTGGCAGAAGAAAGCGTTTAATAGAATATCTTAAATCTAAAGATTTTGATAGATACCAAACTTTAATCAAAAAATTAGGCCTAAGAAAGTAAATTAATAGTTTACTTAGATAATAAATTTATCTTTAGGGGGTCTATTTAAAGGGAGCTATTTAGCTCCCTTTTTTATATCAAAATCTATATACTAAAAGCAAAAAACCAGAGCACCCCACAAAGGGATACACTGGCTTTAGTTAACTAGCTTGCTTAGGGTTACAAGCTAGAAAAACAGATCTCTATTTCGGGCTTTTCACCTTCTAGCAAATTACTTGCTTTGATGGTAAATTCGCCCAATACAGAGATTTCAAACTCCACCTGAAATTCGCTTTCTCCATATGGTATGGAGTGCTCAAGCACAACTGGGTCTGAGCATAATAAAGGGCATCTACTGAGGTTGCACTCTGTAGCTATGAGCACTAAATCTTCTTTTAGTGCTTGGACCTCTACCTTTAGCCCTTTTTCGCTACCGCTATGTGTGTAATTAAACACTTCAGCGATAACTTTTAGCCAGCTAGATATTATTTTATCTTTTTTCATTGTGAATTTTAGTTTTCACTATGAATGGCAATATTGCCCTCAATTTATTTTACAGCCTCATGCCGATTATGCTTCCGCATACAAATAAATTGCCAGTTAAATCAAATAGGCTTAATGCCCATCGGGTATAGCATCACTTTCGTGATGTAATCAATCTTACCACTTCTTCAATCTTGAAAATACAAAATCCAAGTTGAGCGCAGCTCGGTATAAGCAAGAACCAAGGGTTACAAGCTAGTTTGAAATTGCACTATAACATAAAAACCTTAACAAAAGGTTAAGAAGCCTTCAAATTTTTCCCATTTGCTTATTCTTATAAAACATGTATAGTGCCTTTGTTGATGTTTGCTGATTCTATCGAGTGAATGTCATTTTTGAAGTATATTATATTAATAAAGTCTAATATTTTTCAATGATGACACTCATTATTTTTCGCTCATCAAACTCAACATAATTATAAACGCCCAGTATTTATTTGGGCAAAATATTAGCGCTTTTTATTTTGTGCTTAAGCTAGTTATTTATGAGATAGAAAATCTTACTGTATGTATATGCATTAATTTTTTTAAAATCCTTAGAATAGTAAAACTTAAGTAAGAATGAAATGTTCTAAAAACTAATGTAAGGAAAACAAATGTTTAATATAACTACAAAATCTATAAATTGGGGTGGTAAAGAATTATCACTTGAAACTGGAAGAATCGCACGTCAAGCTGATGGTGCTGTTCTTGTTAAATATGCAGGTACAACTGTTTTATGTACAGCTTGTGCAAAAAAAGAACCAATGCAAGGTGTGGATTTCTTCCCGCTTACAGTTACTTACCAAGAAAAGCAATATGCTGCTGGTAAAATTCCTGGTGGCTTCTTTAAACGTGAAGCACGTCCAACTGAAAAAGAAACTCTTCTTTCTCGTTTGAT
>CAYGRX010000200.1:0-2963 GCA_964352365.1 uncultured Rickettsiales bacterium | reverse complement strand
ACCAAGAGCCGCGCCTGAATCAGAAGAACCATATTTTTCAATAGCTTTCTTCTCTTCATCAATCTCGTATGCCTTGATTGAAAGTATTATCTCTTTAGATTTTTTATCTAAACCAACAACTTTAGCATCTACTCTGTCACCAGCTGAGAATCTATCAGGTCTGCATTCAACTTTATCACGAGAAAGTTCATTTCTTCTAATAAAGCTAGTTAAACCTTCAGCAACCTGAACGAAGATACCGTCGCCGGTAACTTCAGTAACTTCATAAGTGCTAACTTGACCTTTTTCGATATCATCAAAGAATTTACCGAATGGATCTTCAGTTAAATGCTTCAAGCTTAAACCAATTTTTTCTTTCATAGGGTCAAGATCAATAATCATAGTCTCAATCTTATCACCAATGCTGTATGACTTGATTTCAGCCTCACCATTTGTAGACCAAGAAATATCTGTTGCATGAACAAGACCATCAGCTTCAGGATGCTTGTCAAAACCAACAAATATACCGAAATCAGTAATTGATTTAATTTCACCTTTAACAACATCACCTTTGTTATGATCTTTAGCAAATCTTTCCCAAGGGTTATCAATACATTGTTTAACGCCTAAGCTTAAACGCTGTTTTTCAGGTTCAATTGAAAGAATCATTACATCAACTTCATCACCCTTATTATAGATTGAAGTTGGGCTGATATTCTTTTTGCTCCAAGAAAGCTCAGAAACATGAACTAGACCTTCGATTCCAGACTCAAGCTCAACAAACACACCATAGTCAGTTAAGTTTGTGATGTTACCTTTATGCTTAGTACCTTCAGCATATTTACCATCAGAATTATCCCAAGGGTTAGCTTTAAGTTGTTTAAGACCAAGAGAAATTCTTTTCTTTTCTTCATCATACTTAATAACTTTAAGTTTGATTTTCTCACCAAGTTTAAGAACTTCACTAGGGTGGTTAATTCTAGACCAAGAAATATCAGTAACGTGCAATAAGCCGTCCACAACACCAAGATCAATAAACGCACCATAATCAGTGATATTTTTAATAATACCTTCAATTTCATCACCTTCAGCGATGTTTTCAAGGATTTTATCTCTTTCTTCAGAAAGCTCTTCTTCCATAATAGCTCTTCTAGAAACAATAATGTTTCCACGAACTCTATCCATTTTAAGTATCATGAATGGTTGAGTGATATCCATTAATGGAGAAGCATCTTTAATTGGCCTCACATCAACTTGTGAACCAGGTAGGAATGCTAAGCAGCCGTTTAAGTCAACAACAAAACCACCTTTAACACGTGCATTCATTACACCATCAACAGTTTCTGCAGCTTTGAATGATTTTTCCAAGTTTTTCCAAGTTTCTTCCTGAACAGCTCTATGACGAGAAAGTACAATCTCATGCTGATAGTTTTCCATTCTTTCGATAAATACAGAAACCTCATTGCCTATTTTAAGGCCGATTCTTTCTTTTTCTGGGAAATCTTTTAAAGGTACACGACCTTCTGATTTGAAGCCGATATCTACAAGGGCTGCATCGTCAGTTATATTTATTACCACACCTTTAACAGTGCTACCTTCTTCTAGTTGGTCAATTGCGCCACCATCAAAAAGGTTTTCAAAATTTTCATTAGTTTCGTAGTCAGATTTAATCTGAAATAAAGCTCTAGCTCTCGCCATTAGTTTTCTCCATGTTCTATAGATTTATATATAAATGTTTGAAATATAAATCTAAAATAGCCTATCCACATACATAGGGTTAAGTTTTTAATAATGTTGTAAATTCTTGTAGTTTATATGGAAGAATCTATAACATTTTTTACATTTTTAAATACATCGTCGATACTCATTTCTGTAGTATCGAGAAAAATAGCATCCGTTGCAGGAGCAAGCGGAGCGACGATTCTATTAGAATCCCTTTCATCACGAGACAATATATCTTGTAAAACGTCAGCCTCTTTAACATCTTTTTTTGATGCTTGCAACTGTAAAAACCTCCTTTTAGCCCTAATTTCAGCGGAAGCCGTAATAAAAAACTTAAAATCCGCATCTGGACATATAACAGTGCCAATATCTCTACCATCTAGGACCGATCCAGATTCATCACTCGCAACCATTTTTTGAACGTCCATTAAAGCATCTCTAACTTGCGGAATTGCCGAAACTATAGAAGCAATTTTGCCAATCTCCTCATTTAATATTTCTGGATTATTCAATATATTTAAATCTAGGTTTTTGGCTATTTCCTCAGCCTTTACTTGAAGCTCATCATAACTTAAAGTAGTAATATCCCTACCCTCCATTGAATTCTCTAGTAAAAATCCGACTGCACGATACAACCTACCAGTGTCTAAATATTTCAAGTTATAATTAGCTGCAATCTGCTTAGCTATTGTTCCTTTACCACTAGCTGCGGGTCCATCTATTGCTATAAGCATAAATTTATGTTATTTTAGTTAGTAATATTAAACCTAAAGTTTATAGTCCCACCTTATGAGATTTAATTTTATTATAATAACAATACTGCTTTTTTTCGCTACAAGTTTTAGTGCGGAAGCAAAAAGCTACATACTTGACGAGGAAACATTCTTTAATGATAGAGTTAAAGTTATGTTGCCTACAAACTTTTTTCTAGCTAGTGATGAGCTTATAGAGCAAAGATATGGAGCTGAAAACCCTAGCACCCCTCAAATTGTATATACAAACGAAGATGAGAACGCACTAATATCTTTAAATATAGCTGAAAACAGTGGAGAAAAAAGGGATACTATCGTTAAATTATACAAACTTGTTAAAGACGACATCAGAAATAAATATACTAATCACCGCTTTTTAAAAAGTGATGTTATTAGAAATAGAACCCTTGCAAACATAGAAGTTATCCTTCCAAATAGTGAAGGAACAATGTTATATAATATGATGAGTTTTATGTATGTTGATGATAAGTTCTTCTCTTTTAACTTCGC
>CAYGRX010000199.1:0-3096 GCA_964352365.1 uncultured Rickettsiales bacterium | reverse complement strand
TTTTCTTACTTCTTCAAGAATTGTAACGATCAGGTCACCTGCTTTTTCAGCATTCTCATCAATTACAAAATCTGTGGATTTTGGCCAGCTACCACGTGCGTGGATTGAACCATTTTCAGCAATTTTACTCTCAAAAATATGTGTATATAATTCATCTGTTATATGCGGAAGGAAAGGTGCAAAAAGTTTTAAAATTCCTTCCAAGCAATGATGAATTGCAAATAAAGCAGATTTGCGAGCCTCTTTATTTTCTGGTGCATCGTCATAAGTTCTACGTTTAACTGCTTCAAGGTAATTATCGCAAAAATCATTCCAGAAAAAATCTTCCGCAGCGGTGCGTGCCACAGAATATTCATAATTTGTAAATTGCTCAGTGGCTTTTTCTATCGCGCGACCAAGTTTTGAAATAACCCATTTATCTAATGGTTCTGTAATAATGCCAGATTCAATATCAGCTTTTGCAGTGGTTGGTTGCCCTTCTATTAAAGGCAAATGCAGTGCCGCAAATTTTGTAGCATTCCAAAGTTTATTGGCAAGTTTTTTACCAATTTTTAAAACATCTGGAGAATAAGCAGTATCACTACCAAGCTTAGAAGTTGAGCTCCAATAGCGCACAACATCAGCGGAATTTTCTTCCATAACCTTTTCAGGCGTAACCACATTACCCTTTGATTTACTCATCTTGGATTTATCTTCTGCCAAGCACCAGCCAGAAATCATCAGGTTTTTCCACGGGGCAACGCCTTCATGCAAATATGCTTTTGCAATTGTATAAAACGCCCAAGTACGGATTATTTCATGCGCTTGCGGACGCAAATCCGCAGGGAAAAGTTTTTGGTGGCGGTCATAATCGGTTGCAAATTCCTCATTAATGGCACGGCTATTTATTTGCGGAGAAACTGAACTAGTCGCCCATGTATCCATAACGTCTGCTTCTGGTGTAATAATAACAAATTCACCTTGTTTATATAGTAAATTCCCATCTTTATCTGGAATATCATTAATCGCTTGAGCTGTATAATCTGGTAATTCTGGGAGTAATCTTTGAAAATTTTCAAAACCTCTAGGTTTATGCTTACCTTCCATTAGCAAAGTATTAACTGGTAAATCTTTCGCTCTAGCAACTACTGTTAAATGTTTCTTTTCTGTCTTTTGATCTCTAACATACCAAACAGGGAATGGAACGCCGAAATAACGCTGGCGAGAAATGCACCAATCCCAACTAAGTGAGTCTATCCATTGGTGGGCACGCTTTGCCATGTGGGCTGGGTGCCAAGTGCATTCTTCCACTTTTTGTTTTAATGCTTCCTTGTGGTCAATAACTTTTACGAACCATTGCTCAGTTGGAATAAGCTCCAAAGGTGAGCCTGAACGCTCCGCACATTTAACCGCGTGAGAGATTGCCACTTTGCCTTTTGCTGAGTAGCAATTATTTTCTTCTAACAAGCGGATTGTGGTTTTGCGGGCAGAAAATTGCTCTTCTTGATGGTCAATTTTTTTGCCATTAATTTCTGAATGGAATGGAATTGCAACATCTGCAATTTCAATTTTACCAAATTTATTGATTATAATTTTTGTATCTAAATTATGTTCCTTCCACCAAGCAACGTCTGTTTCATCACCAAAAGTACAGCACATTACAACGCCTGAACCTTTATCTTTTTGAACTTTTTCATCTGCAACAATTGGCACAATTGCATTAAAAAGTGGGGTAACTGCTTTTAAGCCTTTATATTTTGCAAAATCATCTGGGTGAACCATTAGCGCGACACAAGCAGGTAGCATTTCTGGCCTAGTGGTCATTATTTCAACTTTTTTAAGTGAATCCCAACCTGCATTAGTTTCATTTTCATCAACTAAACCAAAATAAATATAGTTTTCAAAACTATCATGTTCGTGCTCTTCAACTTCTGCTTGGGCAATTGCGGTTTGGTCTATCGGGTCCCAAAACATTGGTTGCAGTTTGCGATAAACTTGGTCTTTCTTATATAAATCAAGGAAAGACATTTGAGATATCTTCATCACTTCTGGCGAAACTGTGTGATACTCTTGCTTCCAATCAACTGAAAGGGCGGTTTGTGTGAACAAATTTTTAAAGTCATTGCGGCTTTGTTGGCCAACTTCCATACATTTTTGGGTGAATTCCTCACGGGTAAATTGTGAAGCTTTTTTCTTAATAGTTTTTTCAACTAGGCGTTCAGTTGGCAGGCCATTATCGTCAAAACCCATTGGGTAAAAAACATTTTTGCCATTCATGCGCTGAAAGCGAGCTATAAAATCTGCCTGAGTATATGAAAAAATATGCCCCATGTGCAATTGGCCAGAAACTGTTGGTGGCGGGGTATCAATCACATAAGTATCTTCACGAGAAATACTATCATCCCATGCGTAAATACCATTTTCTTCCCAGCTATTTTGCCATTTATTTTCAGTTGCTTTGGCGTCGTATTTTTGAGGTAATTCTTTCATTCTACACTGTACATTTTTGTTTACATGGAAGCCATTAAACAAGCCCATGAATTACATAATAACAGCCAAAAATAACGCTAATGAAGATTTTTACAAGTTGTTTTGCAACTAATTATATCAAGTCCGAAAACATTAAATACCCCGCATATGCAGTTACTGCCAAAGTACCAAAAGTTGCAAACATTTTATCGTTTTCTTTATCACCTTTTGGAAAACCAAAATACTTAGCTTTTATGAAATAATCCCAAGAAAATCTGCCTGGCCCTTGCAACAGTATAGCTCCAAGAACAATTGCCCAAGTTATATGTTGTGCATAGCTTTGGTATGTATATTCAATGACAGCTGTCATCAATAACAAGCAAAATGCAGCCCCCCTACCCCATAAGCCTATAATAAGTAAAATTGGTAAAACTAACTCACCCGATGTTCCGAAGAAGGCCGCAGTTTCAGGTGAAAAAAGTTGGCCACCAAATAAAGTTAGTTTTTCATGTGTTTTATATTCTTCTTCAAAGAGAAAAACTGTGGTTTCCCAATCTGCTAGTTTTGTAAGTCCAGATTTCCAAAAAACTAAAGCTATCCATACTCTAAGTATTACCGAACCTATTGGACTTAGAAAGTCAAAAATTT
>CAYGRX010000198.1:804-3164 GCA_964352365.1 uncultured Rickettsiales bacterium | reverse complement strand
CTAATAGACCACCTATTAATGGTTTAGAGGCTTTTGAGGAATCAGGAGCCGTTAAATATTTAGTCAAAACAAAAGAAGACTTCCGAGATAAAAAGGTAGTAATAGCTGGCGGCGGAGATTCGGCTGTTGATTGGGCTAATATTTTAGCAGAAGTTACAGAGAAACTTTATGTCGTTCATAGAAGAGATAAATTCCGTGCTGCACCTGATACAGTTGAAAAAATGCGAGCTCTTGCAAGCGAAGGTAAGATTGAATTTTTGATTCCATATCAGCTTGATTCTTTATCTGGTAAAGCTGGTCATATAGAAAATGTTAACCTAAAAGATTTTGACGGTAGTATAAAAAGTGTGGAGGCAGATAACTTACTTTGCTTTTTTGGGCTTTCTATGGAGCTTGGACCAATTGCTGATTGGGGCTTAAATATTCATCACAAACATATATCCGTTGATCAGTCCACTTCACAAACAAACATTGAAGGGATTTATGCCGTTGGAGATATTTCGGATTATAAAGGTAAGTTGAAATTGATTTCTTGCGGCTTTAGTGAGGCTGCAATTGCTGCTCACCATGCTTATGAGAAGGTTTTTGATAAACCATTACATTTTGAATATTCAACATCAAAGGGGGTTGATAATGCAGCTTAGAAATAATGATAGTAAAGTTATTGATGGAAAAGCATTTTCCGCTGGCCTTAGAGAAAAAATAGCTAAAGAAGTTTCTAGTTGCAAATCCAAACCAGGCTTGGCTGTTATTTTAGTTGGTGAAGATCCTGCTAGCCAAGTTTACGTTAGAAATAAAGGTAAAATGACAAAAGAAGCTGGTATGAATAGCTTCGAGTTTAAATATTCTGATGATATTTCTGAGAAAGAAATAATTGCCAAAGTTCAGGAATTAAATTCTGATGAATCTGTCCATGGAATTTTAGTTCAACTTCCGCTACCAAAACATATCTCAGAAGATGCTGTAATTTCTGCTATTTCACCTTCAAAAGATGTTGATGGGTTTCATATATATAACAGGGGTTTATTGGTGACGGGTAGTGATAAGGCGCTTGTGCCATGTACGCCACTTGGTTGCTTGATGATGTTACAAGACAGGCTTGGTGACTTGACTGGAAAAGATGCAGTAGTTATCGGCAGAAGTAATATTGTTGGTAAACCTATGAGTCAACTTTTGTTAAATGTTGGTTGCACTGTAACAACTTGTCATTCAAAAACTAAAGATATCAAAAGCATAACAAAAAAAGCTGATATTTTAGTTGTTGCAGTTGGCAGGCCTGAAATGGTCGATGAATCTTATATTTCTGAAGGTTGCGTGATAATAGATGTTGGTATTAATCGTATTGATACAAATGAAAATGACAGAGGATTTAAGCTAGTTGGGGATGTTGATTTTAACTCCTGTATAAATAAGGCATCTGCTATTACACCAGTCCCTGGAGGAGTTGGACCAATGACAATTGCTTGTTTGTTAAATAACACACTTAAAGCATATAAGTTAATTGAATCAAAATAATTTATTGTTTAATAATTAAGCAGGCTGAATTAAATTGCATAACTTTAAATATGTAATTATTTTCTTAGAAATTTTTTAAACTATTATTAAAATTATTATTGAGGTTACTATGTCTATTTTAAAAGAATTTAAGGATTTTGCAGTTAAGGGGAATGTTGTTGATATGGCCGTGGGTATCATTATTGGTGCTGCATTCGGTAAAATCGTATCATCTTTTGTTAAAGATATCATAATGCCACCTATTGGCTTGGCACTTGGCGGAGTTGACTTTACTGATCTTAAGGCTGTCCTACAAAAATCAGGGGAGGGCGTTGAAGAAGTTGCTATAAATTATGGTCAATTTATTCAAACTGTTGTTGATTTTACAATAGTTGCATTTGCCATATTCATGGTTGTTAAGGCGATGAACTCAATGAAGAAGAAAGAAGAGGAAGCTCCAGCTGCGCCAGCTGGCCCAACAGAGATTGAGCTTCTTGCTGAAATTAGAGATGCTTTAAAAAAGAAGTAAGCTCTTGATTTAAATTAAAATATTAAAGCCTCGCTACTATTAAAATAGTTTCGGGGCTTTTTCTTTATTTTATAGCTATATTTTATAAAATTCTCCGCATTGTTGGGTTAAAGCTAGCCTCATTTTTGACTCTATTTAAATATTGGCTGACACTATCTACTTGGTCATCATGAGCCACATTTGGAAAACTAAGAATTTCCTCTTCAAAATCTGCTAGCCAAAAAGTATTTTCCAATATCAAAACTTTTTCAGCTTCAAACAGCGTGGTAACACTCGCAAAACGAGTAACTTTATCGTGAACTGGGTTAATCGCAATTATAGGAATTTTTGTTTCTTT
>CAYGRX010000198.1:0-794 GCA_964352365.1 uncultured Rickettsiales bacterium | reverse complement strand
AAACTTTGCCCACTTGCCTTATCCTCAATTAAAACTATGTCGGGGTTAAAATTTTCGTAAAGTTTGATAATTTTCCTTTTAAGTTCTGGATACTCAAATTTAACTCTGGTCACATCCATTAGGTAATAATTATTTTCAAACTCCCCCCAAGTTGTGCACACGCTATAATCACTATTTGCGGAGCTTTTTATTCCAGTATCCCAACTTTGAGTAATATTTTTTATTTCACTAGGTAGTTTAGTATATTTTTTTAACCAACTGCGCTTTAGCATACCGTTTTCTTCGTTGATCGGTTTTTGCATATATTGTGAAGAAAAATTATAGCTACCCAATTCAGCTTTAGTTATTTGAAGTTGTTTTTTATTTTCTCGCGCTGGGTGAAGGCTAGTATTTTTTGGCAAATAATATTTTTTATTATAAATAATATCTTTTTCAGTAATTGCAGGAATAACTAAGTGATGCCAAGAATTATTGGGTTTTTTAATAAGGTGATTTGTCATATCCTCAGGGTGTAAACGCTGCATTATTAGTACAATAACTCCGTTATTCTTGTCATCTAGGCGACTTGCAAAAACCTGCTCATACCAATTTAAGACATTCTCACGCTGAGTTTTGCTCATTATATTTGCAGGGTTATGAGGGTCATCAATTATCAAAAAATTTCCACCCTCCCCAGTTATCGTGCCACCTACTGATGTTGCAAAACGAAAGCCACGTTTAGTTGTTACAAATTTATCCTTTTCATTTTGATCATTTACCAAGCGGGTATGTGGAAATAAATTTTGATACCATGG
>CAYGRX010000197.1:0-3166 GCA_964352365.1 uncultured Rickettsiales bacterium | reverse complement strand
CTTCTGATTCAGGCGCGGCTCTTGGTGGTATCTTAGGTGATGCACTAACAGAAGCGAAAGCAAAAGCTGAAAAGAAGTAGTTAATAACAGTGTTATTCCCTGAGTTTTAATAATTGATGATTAAAGCTCAGGGGAGACTATATTGCCCGAATACATAATTAGATTCAGGCGACGACACTAGAAAAAGAGAGAAATAAAATGGCTAGAGTAACAATTGAAGATTGCCTAAAAAAAGTTGAAGATAGATTTGAATTAGTTGGGCTTGCTGCACAAAGAGCTCGCGATATAGCTTCTGGAAGTGAGTTAACAATTGAACGTAACGGCGAAAAAGATACTGTAATCGCACTACGTGAAATTGCGAATGGTAACGTTGATATACCTACGCTTCGCGAAGAATATATTACATCATTTGAAGTTGAGAGAGCGCCTCTAGAAAGCTTTATCAATTCTGCTAATGATTCTGATTCTCTTGACTCTGAAGGCATTGATTCAATATCAATTGATGAAGAAGAAGCTGATATTAGAGCTGCTATAAACTCCGCTTCTGAAGCGAATGAATCTGCGGGTTTTGTTGATGCGGCACCTGAAGGATTTGGCTTTGATGAACAAGCTGAAGAAGCTTTGATTGCTGATGGTGTTGACGGCAGTGATGATGATTTGGAAGAAGAAGAATAATCACGCGACACTATACAAACTTATCACAAGTAAATAGCGATGAATAAAAAAGTTCCGGGTTATGAATTAATCGAAAAGATTAAATCTTATAATCCGGACTTTGACGAAAAGGCCGTTCAAAAGGCAATAGATTTTGCTGTTGAATATCATGGCTCACAGAAAAGAGCCTCTGGTGATGCATATTATATGCACCCGATTTCTGTTGCGATGATTATCGCAGATTTAAAGTTAGATACAGATTCTATAATTACCGCTATCCTTCATGATACTGTTGAAGATACAGAGGCAACAACAGAGCTAATTGGGGATTTGTTTGGCCAAGAAATTGCCCAGATAGTGCAGGGCGTAACTAAGCTAGATAAAATTAATTTCCGTACTGAAACTGAAAGACAGGCTGAAAATTTCCGTAAGTTTCTTATGGCAATATCAGAGGATATCAGGGTACTTTTGGTTAAGTTGGCTGATAGGCTGCATAATATGCGCACCTTGCATTACATAAAAAAACCAGAAAAACGCGCAAGGATTGCAAAGGAAACAATGGACATATATGCGCCACTTGCAGAGCGTATTGGTATACATAAAATAAAATCAGAACTTCAAGATATTGCATTTAAGGAACTTCACCCAGAAGCCTATGCAAGTGTTCTATCTCGCCTTGAATATTTAAAAACGCTTGATGATGACATAATTGATCGTACGGTAAAATCTATACAACTTGTTCTTGATAAGGCTGGTATTAAAGCTAGGGTTTATGGGCGTGAAAAAATGCCATTTTCAATATGGCTAAAAATGCAAAATAAAAATATCGGCTTTGAAAGTATTACTGACATAATTGCATTTAGAATAATTACAAAAAATACAGAGGATTGTTATTTGGCGCTAGGTTTAATCCATACGAATTTCAAGATGATTCCAGGTCATTTTCATGACTATATAAGTATTCCCAAATCTAATAACTACCAATCTATTCACTCTATAGTTGTTGGTGATGAGAGGCAGAGAATTGAGGTGCAAATCAGAAGTGAAGAGATGCATTTGATAGCAGAATATGGTGTTGCAGCTCATTGGACTTATAAGCAGGGGCAAGATTATAGTGTAGATGGAGCGCAATATTTATGGGTGAGGCAGTTAATTGAGGTTCTTGAGAACGCTGTAGACCCTGATGAGGTGCTTGAAAATACAAGGCTTGAAATGTATCATGACCATGTTTTTTGCTTTACGCCAAATGGTGATTTGCAAGTATTACCAAAAGGTGCAACCCCCGTTGATTTCGCATTTCATGTACATACTGCCGTGGGTAAGACTTGTGCTGGTGCAAAAATTAATGGCAGAGTTGTTCCTCTTAGAACTAAGTTGAAAAATGGTGATCAGATTGAGATTATTCAGTCTAAAAACCCAACAATACTTGCTTCATGGGAGGCTTTTTGCAAAACTGCAAAGGCAAAATCTGAAGTTAGAAAATATATCCGTGAGAAAAAACAAGGTGAATATATAAATTTAGGCAGGTCTATTACAAATCAAATATTCCTCCAAAATGATAAAGAGACTGATGAGGAAATTTTAAAGCCATTAATGGATAGTAAAAAGATAAAATCCGTTAAAGAATTATATTCATTAGTAGGTGAGGGCGTTATCTCTCGAATTGAGGTTCTAAATTCAATTTTCCCTAATGCAGTTGCTTCTAAGCCAAGTCGTGAAGATGTAGCTTCTGATGATCATAAAATCCCTTTAAAAGGTTTAACAGAGGGTTTGTCGGTTAATTATTCTAATTGCTGTAACCCACTTCCTGGTGAAAAAATAATTGGTATACGCTCTAAAATTGGTTCAGTTAGTGTCCATACTCTAGATTGTGAGGAGCTTGAGACATACGTTGATTCGCCAGAAAAATGGCTGGATTTAAAATGGGATTCTGAAGCAATCGATGATAGATATTTAAGTAGATTATTGCTCAATGTTGAAAATGTAACAGGTGCTTTAGCGAGAATAACCCAGATTTGCTACGAGGAAGATGCTAATATTTATAATCTGAGGATTACTGGTAGGGGGCAGGATTTCTGCAAGATAGAAATGGACATTGAAATTCATGGCATAAATCACCTCAGAAAAGTTGAAGCTTCTTTAAAATCTTATGAAGCTATAGAGTCAGTTTCTAGAACTAAGTCAACGTTAGCAAAATTAGCCAAGAAAAAGTAAATATAAATTACTTTAGGTTATATGCTAATTTCTATTTCTCTTTCATACTCTGTATCACCAGTCATAATGATGGAGCTTCCAGATTTATTTTTATCCCAATCAATGGTTAGTGTTCCGCCAGTAAGGTGAATATTAGAAGTAGGCTTAACCAAGCCTTTTGAGTGGGCGATCACATGGGTTGCACAAGCTGCGGTCAATCCGCTCCCGTAACCATGGGTTGCAGCAGCTGCGGTTCATCCGCTCCGGTAAGCATGGGCTGTGGTTCATGCAACACTGGCTGTGACACCGGTTGCAGCAC
>CAYGRX010000196.1:0-3222 GCA_964352365.1 uncultured Rickettsiales bacterium | reverse complement strand
GTTCACTCTGAAATAAATTTTTAATTATTTGCATAATAATTTAATTCCTTTTTTTAAATTTGCAATTTTAGGCTTTTCCCTGAGCACCTATGGTTAGGGATTGATTAGATTCACCTAATTTTTTTGTAATTTTGGCTGAGGGGGTGGCTTCTTGCTCGTGTTTAAATTTATCTAAGGCTTCTGAGAACTCATCTTTTGATGGCATTCTTGTTGAGGTAATTGCTGTATCAAATGTAATGGTATTTTCCCCTAGTGTAACAGAGGCAAGGTCTGCGTTGCCATTTTTATAATTGTTAACTGTTTTAACTAAGTTAAAAACTAATTTGGTGAGTTCTTCTCGGTTAGCAGTACCACTAATTCCATCGTGAAAGGTGAGTATATTATCTGACCTCCAGTCTGTTTTCTCGCTTCCGGTGGAATATTCTGCTATGACACCAAAATCTTCTTTCATAAATTTTAAAAAATCACTAACTTCCTTAACTCTATTATTTAAACCTACCAAGCCTTATTCTCCCTTATAATTAATCCTAAATGAATTTTAGCATAAAAAAGTTAACGAAAAGTTAATGCTAAGTATAAATATTATATATGTGAAATTGCATAATCACTAATAAATGTAAAAAAGCGCTTGCATTAATGTTTTTGTTTAGTATAAGTGCCCCTCATTTATGAATTTAGTATTTAGATATTATGTCTAACCCCGTTAAATTTTTCGAAGAAGTAAAACAGGAAGGGGCAAAGGTTACCTGGCCAACTAAGAATGAAACTATCAGTGTTACGATAGTTACTCTCATCCTTGTTGCGCTATCTGCCGTGTTTTTCTTGTTTGCTGATTGGGTTATTTTAAGCGGTATACAATACTTAATGACAATATAGTTAGGATGTTATGGCGGAAGCTAAGTGGTACATAATTAATGCTCATTCGGGCTTTGAAAAAAAGGTTGCGGAATCTATACAGGAGCGCGCTATAAAAAATGGACTTGAGTCTCATTTTGAAGAAATCTTCGTGCCTGTGGAATCGTATATAGAAGTTAAAAAAGGTAAAAAAGTTGAGTCTGAGCGTAGATTCTTCCCTGGCTATGTTATGGTGAAGATGAACATGAATGACGAAACTTGGCAAGTTGTTAAAGGTACTCCTAGGGTGGCTGGCTTTTTAGGTGGTGCAGGTTCTAAGCCTCAGGCTATAACTAAGAGAGAGGCGGAAAAAATCTTCAAGCAAGTTGAAGAAGGCAAGACTGCTCCTAAAAGTAATATTCAGTTCAATGCTGGGGATAATGTTAAAATTATTGAGGGTCCATTTGAATCTTTCATTGGTACGGTTGAGCAGGTTGATGAGCATAACAATAAGTTAAAAGTGGCTGTTTCAATATTTGGAAGATCAACTCCAGTTGAAATTGAATTTGAAAAAGTTGAAAAAAATTAGAATTATTAAGGTAAGTTATTATGGCTAAAAAAGAAGTAACAAAAGTAATCAAGCTTCATATCGCAGCGGGTCAAGCTAATCCGGCTCCTCCAGTAGGGCCTGCATTAGGTCAAGCTGGTGTAAATATTATGGAGTTTTGTAAGGCATTTAATGATGCTACAAAAGAAAAGCAGGGCCCAGTTCCTGTTGTGATTAATGTTTATAAAGATAAGTCTTTTAACTTTACTACCAAAATTTCTCCAACTGCATATTTAATAATGCAAGAACTTAAAATGAAAAAAGGTTCTAAAGCTCCGGGTTTATCTATTGTTAAAAAGATGACTCAGGAACAGGTTAGAAATGTTGCTGAGAAAAAACTTGCTGATTTTAACACTTTGGATGTTGAGCAAGCTATGAAGATTGTTGCTGGTCAGGCTTTGTCAATGGGCATTGAAGTTGAAGCGGCTTAATAAATATAAAATTTAGTGGATAGAAAAATGGCTAAAGATAATAAAAATACAAAAGGAAAATATTCAGTTAGGCTTGCGAAGGCTCGTGAGGGTGTTAACTTTGATTCAGTTTATGATGTTGCTAAGGCTATAGACATAGTTAAAAAGTCAGCTACTGCAAAATTTGATGAATCAATTGATATCGCAATTAACTTGGGTATTGATTCTAGGCAGTCTGATCAAAACGTACGTGACGTAGTAAGTTTACCAAACGGTACTGGTAAAACTGTTAGAGTTGCAGTTATTGCTCGTGATGACAATGCTAAGGCGGCTAAAAAAGCTGGCGCAGAAGTGATTGGTGCTGAAGACTTAATTGATGATATTAAAGCTGGTAATATTAACTTTGATAAGTTGATAGCTACTCCGGATATGATGCCTTTACTTGGTCAAGTTGCTAAGATTTTAGGTCCAAAAGGTTTGATGCCTAATCCTAAGCTTGGTACTATAACAACTGATGTTGAGGGGGCGGTTAAAAGTGCTTTGGCTGGTCAAGTTGAAATTAGAGCTGAGAAGGGTGGTGTTGTTCATGCTATAGTTGGTAAGAAAAGCTTTGATAACAAAGCTTTAGAGGAAAATATTAATGCGCTTGTTAAGGCTGTGATTAAAGCTAAGCCAAGTGGTGTTAAAGGTGTATACCTAAAAAGGATTACATTGAGCTCTACTATGGGTGTTGGTGTTAAAGTTAACCAAGCTGCATTTGCTGCTTAGTTTATAATTTGAAAAGTTTTAAATAAAGGTTTTAAGATGGTTGATAAGGCTAGGAAAGAACAGATAGTTGTCGAAATTAAAGATGTTCTTGATGCATCTGTGACAGTTGTTGTGGCTAATTTTGAGAGTTTAACAATTTCTCAGTCTGATGAGCTTAGGCAGGCTGCCAAAGCTACAGGCGCAAATGTTAGAATTGCAAAAAATACACTTGCTAAGATAGCTAGTGGTGATTCTAGGCACTCAAATATTGTTGATCTATTTTCTGGTCAATCAATTTTTGCTTATTCTGAAGATCCAGTTGCTGCGGCAAAGGTCTTTAGTGATTTTGCAAAGAAAAATGAAGGTTTTAATATTGCAGGTGGTTCATTTGATGGTGAAACATTGGATCAAGGCAGGGTATCTGTTTTGGCTAATACTCCGTCACTTGATGAGTCTCGTAGTAAAATCGTCGGATTGCTTGTTGCTCCGGCTGGTAAAATTGCTGCTATTGCAGCGGCTCCAGCTTCGCAATTGGCTAGGGTCTTTTCTGCTTATGCATCTAAGGGCTAAAGTTTTTTATTAATTTACTAATTTAACAATACTAAGGGTAATATAATGTCTGCT
>CAYGRX010000195.1:0-3235 GCA_964352365.1 uncultured Rickettsiales bacterium | reverse complement strand
AAATATAGGCCGCACCAATAACTGTTATTCTATTCATAATTTTTTGAATATACTCAGTAGTATTTTTACCCGGCCTAATACCTGGAATAAAACCACCATTTTTCTTAAGGTTTTCAGCCGTGTCTTTCGGGTTAAATACATTATTCATGTAGAAGAAACAAAAGAAAACTATCAAACTAACATAAGCCAGAATATATAAAGGCTTGCCATGAGCAAGATATAAAGCAACCGTAGCTAATATCCCTTCACCTGATGGATCTTGTGAAAAACCAGCAATTGTTGCAGGAAATAAAAGTAAAGAACTTGCAAAAATTGGAGGTAAAACCCCAGCAATATTAACTTTTAAAGGCAGGTAAGAATTTTCTCCTTGGAACTGCTTGTTACCAACCATACGTTTTGGATATTGCACTAAAAGCCTTCTTTGAGCGCGCTCCATAAAAACTATAAAAGCTATTAAAGCAATCGCCAAAGCGATAACTGCGATGATAAGAATAGTTGAAATGGCACCAGTTCTACCAAGCTCAAATGTACTAGCAATAGCTCTTGGAAGTTCAGCCACAATACCAGCAAAGATAATAAGAGAAATACCGTTACCAATCCCCCTAGAAGACACTTGCTCACCTAACCACATAAGGAACATTGTTCCACCAACAAGCGAAACTACAACCGTGATAGTGAAGAATAGCCCTGGGTTTATAACCGCACTCTGGCCACTAACATTTATAGTAGTTAAAAAACTCGCAATACCAAAACCTTGGATAGAAGCCATAACCACAGTTCCCATTCTAGTAATTTGCTGAATTTTTTTCCTACCAGACTCACCATCCTTTTTCATTTGCTGTAATGTAGGATACATTGCAGTTAAAAGCTGAATCACGATGGAAACCGTAATATATGGCATCACGTTAAGCGCAAAAATAGTCATACGACCAAGTGCACCACCTGAGAACATATTAAATATGCCAAGCAAACCACCTGATTGTTGCGAAATCATCTCTGCGATAACACGTGTATCAACACCTGGAAGAGGAATATATGTACCTAAGCGATAAACAACCAATGCCCCAATAACAAATAAGATTCTCTTCTTAAGTTCATCTGCCTTGCCGATAACACCTAAATTTATATTAGACGCGATTTTATCCATTGATGAAGCCATTATTATTTCCTAGTTTTATTATTACTTATGTTTTTGTGAGGGTTCTTTTTTAAGATAATGCCACAATTTTGCAAGCTGAATTTTCGTATAAATACCAAATCTAACTACTAGGTAAGCAAATATTAATTAATAGTTAATTTACTTGACAAATAGCTCTCTCTCTGTTATTATGCCAATATTCAAAATATACCGTAAGGATTATAAGCAACCATTTGCTTTTAAAATAATGATTTATTAAACTTATATTTATATAAGTCACAATCTTTACGGAAAAATCTTTTTTTTTAATTTTATTTTCCAACAAGCCTACGGGCTAAAACCAATTTACTATGAATACTAGTAAGTATTTTTCAATTCACCACTGTAATGGTGGTGTAAAGATCAGAAAAAACTATGAATTGCCAAGTGAGGCTACGGATGTTTATTTTCACTTCAGAAATGAAGAAGAATTTGAATTAGATTCAGCAGTACGTAATTTTAAACCAGTACAATTAAGTGCTGATAAAACAGTTTTACTAGAAGAAAAACCATTTTCAGTAAATGTGTACATTTACGGTGAAGAGGAGATTCACGATGACAATGAGTTTCATAAAGAGACTCATTACTTGGATGAATAAAGTAATTATAACCAGTAACATACCCGCAAGGGAATAATATGTTACTGGTTTTTTTATTCTAGATATCACAAATTAAAAAGGGCGGATAAACCGCCCTTTGAAGTAAATATAATATATATATTAACAATTATTTCTTAGTTGCTTTCTTCACTGGCTTTTTAGCAGCACTTTTAGCTTCTTTCTTTTTAGAAGTAGCTTTTTTAGCGTCTTTCTTCACAACTTTCTTTTCTTCTTTAGCAGGCTTTTTATCAGAAGTTGCTTCTTTAACAGCAGCCTCAACTATAGTAACTTTACCACCATGCTTTTCAATTTGTCTAACAGCGGCTTCAGAAGCAGAGTTAGCTACAAGATTGATTTTACTTTTGATTAAACCTTTTGCAAGAATTTTGATACCATCAAGATTGCCTTTAGCTAAACCAGCCTCAACCAGTTTCGCAATAGTAACTTCTTTGCTATTATCAAGTTTTTTGCTATCAATTGCAGACTCAAGATCATTAAGGTTGATAACCTCAAATACTTTTCTGTTATAGTTTTTAAAACCTCTTTTAGGTAAACGTCTGAAGATTGGCATCTGCCCACCTTCAAAACCTTTAATAGCAACGCCAGAACGAGACTTTTGACCTTTAACGCCACGTCCGCCTGTTTTGCCTTTACCAGAACCAATCCCTCTACATCTTCTTGTAGTAGCTTTGTTAGCTCCTTCATTACCTTTAAGTTCGCTTATTTTAAAAGACATTGTTTATACCTTATATATAGAAAATTATTATTTAGTTTCTTCAACTACTTCAACTAAGTGAGCAACTTTTCTAATCATCCCTCTAACTTCAGGAGTATCTTTTAAAGTTCTAACTTTGTTATTTTTGTTTAAACCCAAACCAACAAGAGTAGCTTTTTGCTTTTTATCTCTACCGATAGTGCTTCCAACTTGTTTAACTGTAACTGTTTCTTGTTTAGCCATTTTAATAACCGTAAATTATAAATACTTATTAATATTAGTTAGCTGTAACGCCTTCTCTCTGAGAAACGATATCATTAACTTTTTTACCTCTTCTTGCCGCTGTCAACTTTGGTGACTGAACAAGTTCAAGAGCTTTAAATGTTGATGCAACCATGTTAAATGGGTTAGAAGAACCTGTTGACTTCGCAACTACATCCTTAATTCCTAAAGCTTCAAAGATAGCACGAACTGGACCACCAGCAATAACACCAGTACCTGGAGGAGCATTACGAACTATAATTGAACCAGCACCAGAATTTGCATGTATATCATGATGGAAAGTTCTACCTTCTTTTAAAGGCACTTTAATCATATTTTTTTTCGCTGCTTCCGAAGCTTTTCTTTTTGCATCTGCAACTTCTTTAGCTTTACCCTTACCAAAACCAACTCTACCTTTACCGTCACCACAAACTACTAATGCAGTAAAACCAAATCTTCTACCACCTTTAACCACTTTTGCAG
>CAYGRX010000194.1:0-3349 GCA_964352365.1 uncultured Rickettsiales bacterium | reverse complement strand
CAGTTAGAGTAGTTGACGAGAAGGGTGAAATGCTTGGCGTAATATCCTTAAGAGAAGCAATTAACAAGGCTCAAGATGTCGGCCTTGACCTCGTAGAAGTATCTCCAAATGCAGCCCCTCCAGTTTGTAAAATTCTGGATTTAGGGAAATATATGTTTGAACAACAAAAGAAAAAGAAAGAAGCTAAGAAAAAGCAGAAAGTTGTTCAACTGAAAGAAATCAAGCTTCGCGTTAACACAGACGACCACGATTTGGAGTATCGCCTAAAAAATGCGAGAAAATTTATTGAGAATGGTGACAAGGTTAAATTCAGCCTTAGATTTAGAGGCCGTGAAATGGCTCATAAAGATATCGCCTTTGATAGGTTCAATTCAATCCTTGAAGAGCTTCAAGACGTTGCAAAGCCAGACCAAAAGCCAAAAATGGAAGGCAACCAACTAATCATGATCGTTAGTGGAATTGTTGAGTAGAAAGTTTAAACTACTCTACATTTCCAAAGGTCTTGACTTAATCTTTAGGCAAAAAAAAGACCCCCCATCGTGGGGAGTCTCAAAAAACCGAAGTTTTTTATCTTTATGTCAATCGTACAGTAAGTAGTGTCTAGCTGTGCTCAGAAGCAATCCGATCTGAGACAATCTGGATGGCTTTGTTGATTTGCTTCGACAGGATATCCAGTTCGTTCTTAAGATCATTTGCATACATATCTAGAATGATATGTTCTCTTTTGCCTCTGGCAAGAAGCTGGTCGAACTTGTCCTCACCAACATCCTCCATCAGCTGCTCTAAAAGTTTAACAACCTCGGAGTATTCTTCACCCCGTATGATATCACGGATAGAAGCTACAATCTTAGACAGGTCAGCCATCTTGGCCTTTTGAACCATTAAATCAAAAAACTGAGCTGATTTTTTTACAGCTAGCAGCTTAGTGATGACGTTGTCAGTGCCTTTCGCCTCCTTATTAAGGTTGACGACAGCCTGAAGCCCCCTTTGGTATGTTGCGAAGTTATTCTTCTTATTCCCGTCGCGGTGACCTTCGATGAGCTTCACCGTGTGCTTTATCAAGTTTCTAACCTGGGCAGGTAGAATGACCTCTTCATCCAAAATCGCCATCCGCCAAGCCTTGATCTTCTCATCCGCCTTCAACTCATTTGTTAAAGTTGGGTTGCGAAAAATACTCAAATGGACACTTATAAATCTCTCCGGCTTCATGCCTGATTCTATGAGGTCTATAAGCTCATCAGGAGATTGTGGAACGTATTCTTCACTGAACCGAGACGTATTGCTCGGCTTCATTAGTGCGTCATTACTACGTGAGAAGGAAGAACCTCCTAAATCATCGGCCAAACTCAACATAGAGTAGCAGATCTTGTTTTTACTGCTCTCAGCCCCATCTGAAGTTAATAGCCCCCTAATGAGGTTTTTCTTAATTTGATTGTACCTCGATAACAGCAAGGTAAGTGATTTATTTACCTAAAAGCCTTAAAATAAGGTCTATAATAATACGTGCTTTTTCCAGCTCATACCATTTATCGGAGTAGTTAAAAATTTGAGCAATTATAAATATCATATTAATCACCAAATTTTAGTTTAAGTTCTTTCGCAGCTTTAACTTCATTAAGCTTACGGCGTGGCGCAGAAACTGGGTTTTGCTTCATCTGCTCAATTGCTTGCTCGTCACCTGATTGAACTTGAAGGGCAATTTTACGGAAGACGGCAATTAATCTATCAAGGCTTTGCTTGCTCTCAGTTTCAGTTGGTTCAATTAGCATAGCGGCGTTCACGACAAGTGGGAAGAAAACCGTCATCGGGTGAATTCCATACTCAATCATGGTTTTTGCAATCTCCATAGTAGTCACGCCACTTTCCCGTTGATGACGGTCATTCATAAGAAATTCATGCATACAATATTCATCAAATGGAACTCTATACAAATCTTTCACATGAGCGCGAATATAGTTTGCGTTTAAAACTGCGTCTTCTGCAACTTGCTTTAAACCGTCTTTACCATGAGAAAGCATATAAGTTAATGCGCGAATATACATGCCAACTTGCCCTTGGAATGAACGCAAGCGGCCGATAGACTGCTCATCTTCTGTTTTAAGTGAGAAACTTCCATCAGACTCCTTAATAACAAATGGTGTTGGAAGATGCGGCTTAAGCGCCTCACAAACTGCGATTGGCCCAGAACCCGGACCACCGCCACCATGGGGCGTTGAAAATGTTTTATGCAAATTAAAATGCATAACATCCACGCCAAACTCAGAAGGCTTAACCTTGCCAACAATAGCGTTAAAGTTTGCGCCATCACAATAGAAAAATGCACCAATTTCATGAAGTAAATCTGCGATAGCTTTAGCATCAGTTTCAAACAGACCGCAAGTGTTTGGGTTTGTTAACATAATACCCGCAATATCTTCACCATACTCAGAAATAACTTGCTTGATACTATCAATTTCCACCTTTCCTGTTTCCACTGAAGTTTTAACTGTAAGCACTTGATAGCCGCAAGCAGCTGCAGTTGCAGGATTTGTGCCATGAGCGGAATCTGGGCATAAAATATATTTACGCGGATTACCCCTTGCTTCATGCGCACGACGAATTGTAAGTATACCTGCAAACTCACCATGGGCACCAGCCGCGGGATTAAGTGTAACACCCGGAAGACCAGAAAGCTCTTTCAACCAGTTTTCAAGCTCATGCATCAAAGCTAATATACCCTGAGCATGAGAAACTGGAGCATGCGGATGCAAATTAGCAAAACCCGATAAACGAGCAAGCTTCTCATTTAACCTAGGGTTATGCTTCATTGTGCAAGAACCAAGAGGAAAAATGCCATTATCAATAGAATAATTCATTGAAGAAAGCCTTACAAAGTGGCGAACTACTTGAGGCTCAGAAACTTGGGGAAGGCCAACATTCTCACGAGCCTGTTGCCCAGTTCTATTTTCAAACTTATTGAGCTCATCTTCAAATTCAGGAAAATCAACGCCGTAACTACCCTCTATTGATTGCTCAAATAAAATTGGCTCTTCATAATTAAGCGCACGAGAAGACCCTATAATTTTATCCAACTCATTAATTTCTAAACTTAAACTATTGTCGTTATTCATTTTTACAGCTTCCATAATTTTTATTTTCTTTTGGTTTATCATCCCGTTTCAAATAACCCAGCAACAAGTGCGGGCTGACATAGTGGCTTTATTAACTCAATTCCACCTCTAGTGCAGAAGCAAAAATTTCAATATTTTCATCACTAGTTAACTCAGTTGCACAAACTATCAACTTATTGTCATCAACCGCCAAACCAGCCGCTATATTTTTATCCGCAAGCTTTTGAACGATCTTAGCC
>CAYGRX010000193.1:0-3355 GCA_964352365.1 uncultured Rickettsiales bacterium | reverse complement strand
TCTTGAAAATCGAGCAGTCCCATTTCTCCATTATTTAAAATCATTATATTATCACTGGAATGTAACTGGACCTAACTTCAAATCATTGCATGAACTATTTGAAGAGCACTATGAAAACTTACATGAATCAGGTGATGAGCTAGCTGAAAGAATAAGAGCGCTAGGCTATATGGCACCTGGTACGATCAGAGAGTTTGTTCAACTAACCGCAATTGAAGAAGATGAGTCTTTACCCAAAAGCTGGGTGGAAATGGTTACTAACTTAGTTGAAGGGAACGAGATTGCATCTAGACAAGCTAGGGAAGTTATGAAAATAGCTGATAAATATGGTGATGAAGTTACAATAGATATGATGGTATCTAGAATGAAATTCCATGATGAAGCAGCATGGATGTTAAGGAGCTCATTAGAGCAAAAGTAAAGTAGTATATAATATATTAATAACTTCAATTTAGGTACAAAATGAAAACTTTTAAACTACTAGCAATATTTGGAATAATTTTAGTTGGTGCAACATCTTGCAACACCGTTGATGGTATTGGACAGGATTTAAAATCTGGTGGTGATACACTACAAGACGCTGCCAACTAGCATAAATAAATAACGAAACGTAGGATTTGAGATTGAATATAATGGAAATACTTTACATAAGAGCGCCCCAATTATTCAATCTCTTTTTAGTGGGAAGTTAGAAATACAGAATAAATTTGATACATTATTAAAATTTATTCTACCAAAAACTACTTTTCACTTCAGGGTTTCAATTTGAAAATTGGGGGAGAGATTTGGAGGAAATGCGAAGAAATCTAAAAAATAGAATTGGCAAAAAAGATAACAAGCCAAAAATAGTTATTACAAAGCCCCTCAAGGGGGGCAATTTATTTTATCTGCTAAGTAGTTTTGCAATTAGGTTATCTGGCGCCACCCCAATTAAATTAGACTCTAGTGATAATTACAAAAATAAAGATTTTGATGGTTTGATTATATCTGGTGGAAGCGACATTAACCCCTCACTATATAACTCCAAAATTAAAATGCAGAGAGTTTATGACACGGCTAGAGATGATATGGAGCAGTACTTAATAAAGAAATCTTTAGCTGAGAATAAACCTATACTTGGCATTTGTAGAGGAGCTCAAATTATTAACGTCACTATGGGCGGTGATTTACATGCAGATTTAAAATTAGTTAATGACCAAGCCTCATCAAATTCCTCATTATGGGAAAAAATATTTGATAGAAGGAAAGTAAATATTTTTGCAAACTCTAAACTTTGGAAAATATATGAATCCAGGAAAGCAAGAGTGAATAGCATACATAACCAAACAATATCAAATCTAGGGGACGGTTTAAAAATTAGCGCAATAGAACAAAATGGTATAATTCAGGCTGTTGAATCTATTTTAGAAAGTAATTTTATATTAGGAGTGCAGTGGCACCCAGAGTTAATGATTTACAATAAAGAAAATAGAAAGATTTTTAAGACATTGGTAAAAAACTGTAAAATTAAATAAAATCTTTATAGAATATTTATATTGCTATGTTTAAGGTATATTAATGAGCAACAATATTAATCATAAAAGCATAGCAGTAGCTATATCGCACAACCCGATGTCTGCACGATTAATTAGGTCAGCACACTCCAAGCTAGAAATAGGAGATAAAGCTTTCTGTGTTTATGTTGAAACCAGCCAAAACAAAAATTTAAATGATTCTCAAAAAAAATCCTTAAAAAAAAATATAGCTTTAGCTGAAAGGTTAGGGTTTAAATTTTTCATTGTTGAAGCAAACCTAGTTCATGAAGGAATTATAAATTTTGTTAATGAAAATAAAATAGATTCCATATCTATTGGCTCAACAAGAAAGCATTTTATTTCTGGCTCTAATTATAACAAGATAATTCAAGAATTACCAAATTTAGAAATTCATGTAACCAGATTAGTTAAGGCAGGTAGCGCTAATAAGTTAACCCTAGACTTGAGTCTAAAAAGTTTTGCAATTACCACAGCAGTTATTGTATTTGTTACATTCTTGAATTATCATTTATTTTATACTCTTGAATTGCTTTCGCACACTACTTTTAGAGTATCCATGGTATATATTTTAGCGGTGTTAATAATCTCACTTTCCATGGGTTTAGGACAATCAATATTTTCTTCATTTCTATCAGCCATATTTCTAAATTACTATTTTACAAAGCCAGCATATAAATTTGTTGTTAGTGAAAGTGCAGACCTAATTAACTTAGAGTTCTTTTTAGTTGTTTCTCTAGTTACTGGGGCACTAACAAGTTTTAACAAATTAAAAGCAAATTCCACAATTAGAAGCAGTGTTTTAAACCAAAAGATTTTAAGGCTTAGTAATAGGCTTGTTGGTGTATCAAAAATTATTAGCATTATAAAAATTTTAGAAGAAGAAGTCTCTCAAATATTAGATACGGATTGCCATGTGCATCTCTCTAAAAATATGAAAAACCTTAAATTAAACTCAAAGTCTAAACTATGTGATGAGGATATTGTAAGTGCCAATATATGTTTTAATGATAGAAAAAAGACTGAAACAACAGAAAATATTTTTTTCCCACTAACTACTAAAGATATGAATATTGGAGTAATTTCAATTTCAAAAGAGCACCTTAAAAAATTTAATCTAAACACTGAAAGGCTTTTAATATCACTTTCAAATCTTGCTGCCTCAACATTTGAGAGAGCAATATTATCAAAAGAACTTGATGAATCTGAAATATTACAAGAAAAAGAAAAGCTTAGGGCTGACCTTCTGTCTTCTGTATCACATGATTTAAAAACTCCACTAGCCTCCATAATCGGCTCCCTTACTGCGATGGAATATATGAAGGACAGTTTAGATGATGAAGCCATGGAAACTTTACGTAGCACGGCAGTTGAGGAAGCCGAACGCCTAAATCAGTTTATCACAAATATTCTTGAGATGACAAAAATTGAGTCTGGAGGAATTAGGTTAAACAAAGAACTTCATGATTTTGACTCCATAGCTAAAGAGGTTCTAAAAAGTTTAGAAGATAGGCTTTCTTCGAGAGAAGTCAGGTTAATAGAAAACAATAAAAATATAAAAATTAACGTAGATAAAGTTTTAATGTGCCAAGTTCTACAAAACATAATTGATAACGCCGCTAAATACTCAAAACCACACACAAAAATTACTATTTCATCAGAAGCTATTGATGAAAAATTTGTTATCAGCATAGCTGATGAAGGCTTTGGAATACCAGATAATATGAAAGAAAAAATATTTGATAAATTTGAGCGCATTAAACTAAAAGATACTCAAATTGCAGGTACAGGCTTAGGGTTAGCAATTAGCAAATCTATGATAG
>CAYGRX010000192.1:0-3365 GCA_964352365.1 uncultured Rickettsiales bacterium | reverse complement strand
CCATTAATGAACCCGGTAAAAAACCCGGTAAATCTACATTTATATGCTCCGACTTAACCCAAGTTGGCGCCTTATCCACACCACTTGCTAAAAAATATTTTTGGCGCGAAGTTACAAAGTCACATGCCTTATTATCACTTAAGTGATTAACTTGCTGCTCTATCTTTGCCCCACTCCAAAAATCATCCTGATCTAAAAATGCTATATATTCACCTTTTGCATTTTCGATACCCGTGTTCCTTGCAAAAGCAACACCCCTATTACTTTCGAAATTAATTATTTTTATTTCTGGAAATTGCTGCTTTATTTTTTCATAAATTTCTGATGAGGCCTCGCTTGAGCCATCATTAATCAATATAACCTCAATATTTTTATAGCTTTGATTAAATACGCTTTCTGTAGCTTCAATCAGAAAGTCGCTAGGATTATAGCTAGGTATAATTACACTTACTAAAGACATTAATTTTAAACCTCAAAATATGATTTTACAGATTGAACATTAGCACTCAAATCAGTAGATAAATTTAAATTAGCCGATCCTATCTGATTTGCAAGTAGACTTGCTTTGGACAAATATTCCTTAGCCATAAAAGTGTTTTGCACAACAGAGCTAACTGCAATTTTATTAATTAATTCAATGTTTCTAACTTGCGTAATTTGAGTTTCATCAAAGCCTGTTTTAGGGCATAATACAGCAACTAATTTAGGCAGGCGTCTATTCCATATTTCTGAATTTACGGGCGGATGATAAATCCGTTTTTTCACATATGATAAATCTTCCGATTGCCAGCCACTCAAAATATTAAAATGAAATTTAAGAGGTAATTTCATTTTAAAATTAGAATATAAATTTGTGACTAGGTAATCACCACCAGATTTTAACAGCAAGTTATAATCATCACCCGTTGTTGTTAAGCCATTTTCAAGGCAAGAAACAACAGTTGTGGATTTTCCACTTCCTCCCGCACCAGGAATTAAAATAGCTTTCTCACCATCACAAACAACACCTGAATGAATTAAAAGCCCACCATTTTTTAATGCCCAAATATGCCAAAATTCTTGAAATGGGCTATGCAATTCCCATTCAGAAAACTCATATTTATCAGCAACTATTATTGCGCATTTTAGGTTTTCAAAATCATATATCCTCATAACTTTATGAAGTGAATCATAAAAAGCTACAGAACTATCATCCCCCCCTTTTAAACCCAGTTTACCATGACAATTGCGAGAGAAGTTCTTTAAATATTTATCTAATTTATATTCATTTTCACTCAATGCATAAATTTGCCAGATTTTATTTTCATTGTCTGAATTTGATATCTTATATTGATTGCCAGATAGAGCTTTTATTATTTTCTCACAAGGCCATGAACAACTAAATTTAAACTTAAAAATATAATCATTAAATAACCTTATAGAGAGGCTATTATCCAATGATAGTGAATCACAAAACTCCCATAAATCTGCAAATAAACTCATTTTAAGAAGTTTTTTGTTCAGGCCAACCTGCTTCAGACTCAACTTCATGTATTGGGTCCAGCCCAAGAAGATCCTGCATATCAGTGTAAACTTCAATTGAAAGATTGTTAAAATCCACGCTTATATCACCAATATTTTTAGAGTAGTCAATACCACCTTCCTTAATTAAACCTTCAGCTAAAAGCTTATCAAAGAATTCACCAAGCTTGTTTTTTTCAATGTCTGAATTTGCTAATATATTTTTAGCATTTTTAAAATCCAAGCCCTCATTAAAAAGGCTCCATATTTTTGAAGCATTTTCATTTAAGTTATAATAAGTGCCCGTATCAAGATTTATCACAACCGTTTCATCTGATGCACTTTCAGAAATTACATGTGGCTCTGCGATTATATATGTCATGATTTAAGATTTTATATTTAAAAGTGTTTTACACGCAAGATAGTGCTTTTTCCAGTTGTTTTTTTCTATGTTCATAGCTGTAAATAGAAATAATTTTTGAAGAAAATTCTTTTAATTGCCGATTAAGTAAATGAGTTTTTGAGTTAAAAATTTCATCAACTACATTCGCGTATTTATAACCATCTAAATCTACACATAAATTTCCCTTTAGAGCTTCAGGAATTTTGATGCCTTCAAAACCCACCTCTGTAGAAATTATAGGAATTTCAAAAGATAAAGCTTCCACAACTTTCCTTTTTACTCCCGCCCCATAGCGAAGTGGCGCAATCGCCAAGCTACAGTTGCGATAATTTTCATATAGATCATCTTGAGAAATTACCCCCAGGAAATTAATATTTTTAATTGAACCAACAAGTTGCCTCTTAACATTTTCAGGCCAACTACCAATAATGTTAAGCTCAAAGTCATTTTTTATTAATGGGCATACTTGTTTGATAAACCAATTTATACCATCATAATTAGGCTTATGATTATAACCGCCTAAAAATAATAAATTCATTTTTCCAGTTATAGCTTTTTTATCAACTTGCTTACAATAAAAATCATACTCCAACCTCGCCTTATGCATATCATAAATGGGCATTGAAATAGCTTTCTCTGCCCCACAATAACTATTAACTATTTTTGCCTCTAAGTCTGATGGGTAAATAGTTAAATTAACCCTTTTCCAGATATTTTTCTCTAAAACTGCAATCGCTAATAAATCAATTTTATTGGTTTTTTCATTATCTAAAGTTAAATAATCATTCCCCTTTGAAAGCCTAATATGGTGAATATCATGACCAAAATATATGATGGGCAATGACGCCTTCTCACAATCATTAAGCCATTGCGCAGCAGGGCCTGGCCTAGAAATTATAGCAACATCATATTGCTTAGTAATTAAAAAATCTAACTTGCCATCAACATTTTTTATTACATTAATCCCTCGTTCAACGAGGTCATCTTCTCTGCCCCAAGGATTTTCACCGCTATAAATATATTCAATATTATGCCCTAATTTTTGCGCAAGATCACATAGTTCAATAATAGCTGTGGAGCCTGCATCATTTGCAAAGTTAGGTAAACCTGATTCAAAAAGACCAATTTTCATGTTTAAGTTTTATATTAATTTTAACTTAAAAAATATAATTAGATTTACTTTGAAACAAACCTACCTTTCTCGGTCTTTTGTTTCTTGATAAAGACGAGATAAGTAATCAACATCTATTCTGCCATTTTTCATTGCTTCACTAACTTTAACATCATTGATATTTATATCCTTCAAGTAATCATTATCTTCAATAAAGTCAGCCAATTTACTCACCGAATTTAGATCAACTAAATTATATGAGCTACTAAAAAATTTAAAATCAGCGTAAGCTTCATGATTAATTTTTTCTATTAATTCTTTTGCTTTTTTTAGCTCTAGATCATCTACTAG
>CAYGRX010000191.1:0-3377 GCA_964352365.1 uncultured Rickettsiales bacterium | reverse complement strand
AAATGAGCATAAGGGTTAATCAAAAATGGCGTGTGTGCTTTATTTGGAAAAATAACGAGGCTTACGAAGTTGAAATTGTTGATTATCATTAAAATAAAAGAAGTAACAAAATAAAAGGTAGTAACTATGACAGAAAAATTATTGCATAACCCGCACGCAGGCGAAATTCTAAAAGAAGAATTTATAGATGAAATTGGCATTAGCCAAAATGCATTAGGTAAAGCCCTTCACGTTCCCGCAAATAGGATTCACGCAATTGTTAATGGCACTCGTAGAATTACAGCCGATACAGATTTAAGGTTATGCAAATTCTTCGGGCTTTCAGAAGGCTATTTTTTGCGTATGCAATCCGCTTATGAAACTATGGAAGCCAAACGTGAGATTAAAGATGAGATAGACTCTATTCCTTTATATTCAGCCTTAACGAATACAACTCTAATTGAAACCAGAGTCTAGAATGTCAAAATCTAGTATTATCAAAAAAGAGGGATTAAATGAGTCTGAAAAAATTTTAGCTAAGTATTGCGAGCAAACTTTTTTAAATCTTTGGAGCTACCCTAATGTTCAATATCAGCAAAAAGATAAGATTATAGAGCTTTGTGACCTGTTAATAGTTTTTGGTGAAACAGCAATAATTATCTCTGATAAGAACATACCATTCAATGATAATAAAGGCTTAGAAATTGGCTGGGATAGATGGTATAGAAAGGCTATAACTGATTCTATAAAACAGATAAATACAGCAGAGAATAGAATACTCAGAAACCCAGATAAGATAATAATCGATAAAAACCAAAAGTTTCCTTTTGAGCTTTCTAGTATAAGAAAAATACATAGGGTTGTAGTAGCTAACGGAGTGAAGGAATCCTGCAAAAATCACTTTAATTCTAATTTAGGTAGTCTTTGTATAGACTCAACTCGTTCAGAGGAAAGTAGTATTTTTAGCGTTAAATATAAAAACTTTGATAAATTTGTTCACATATTTGATGAAGAATCATTTGAAATAATGATAAATGAACTTGATACAATAAATGATGTTCTTCAATACCTAGAAAAGAAAGAAAAGTTACTAGCTGAAAAACAAATAATGTGTACTGGTGAAGAAGAGTTACTTGCAAAATATTTAATAAATATGAATGAAAGTGGAGAACACGATTTCAATTTAGAGGCAAGCCCAGATGTTATCTTATTTATCCCAGAAGGAGATTGGGAAGAGTTAATAAAAAACCCCAAATACATAGACAAGAAGATTATTGATAAAATATCATATAGTTGGGATGACTTAATTTCTAAATCTGGAAAACATTTATTGGATGGAACGAATATCAACCCTTTCAAACAAAGTTTTAGTGATATAGAGATAATTTACAGAAAAATGGCTGAACACACTCGGTTTGAAAGAAGGTGTATTATGCAACCTATTGCGAGGGGTATAACACAGGTAAATTGGAATAAGGGTTTAAGTCGTTATTTGAACATATTTTACGCCGAAAACAAAATGAGGTTATATGTATTTTTGTTTCTAGATAAACCAAATGATTTTTCTGAAGGTGATTATTTGGAAGCTAGAAGAAATATGCTTTTACATTCTTCAATTAAAGCAAGTACGCTATTAAAAGCTCAGAATAAGGTCGTAAAAGAAGTGATTGGCATAGGAAGCAACTCACCAATAGAAAAAACCAGCTCTGAAGATTTTTTGTATTATGACTTAAAGAATATAGAAGAAGAGCAAATAAAGGAAAGTCTTGAAATGTGTGAAAAGCTAGGAATATTCACACAAAAGCCTAAATTAAATATAGAAAAAGCTAATGAATTCCCTCAGTAATAAAAAAGTAATGACAATGAAAGCTATAATATTCGCAAGAGTTTCAAGCAGGGAGCAAGAGGAAGGTTATTCTCTTGATGCTCAAATTGCTAAACTAAACATTTATTGCACTCAAAAAGGCTTTGAAGCCTTTAGTGAATATAAAATTGTAGAAAGTTCAACTAAAGGTGAAAGAAAGCAATTTAACGAAATGCTAGATTTGGTTGTCTCTCAAAGCAAAAAAGATAACAGCCCAGTAGCTTTAATAATTGATAAGATTGATAGGTTAATGAGAAACTTTACTGATTACCCTAGAATAATTGAATTAGTGAATTCTGGTTATTGCGAATTGCATTTCGTTGGTGAAAACTCAGTTATTGATAAAAATTCAAACTCAATGCAAAAGATGTTTCTGCAATTTGGCGTTATGCTTGCCGAAAGTTATGTGAACGCAATGACGGACAATATAAAGCGTAGCATTGATTATAAAGTTAAAAATGGTGAATGGGTTAGCAAAGCACCTTTAGGCTATTCACACATCAAGAAAAATGGAGCTGATAAGGCTAATATAGTTTTAGATGCTGATAGGTTTATGTTGGTTAGAAGAATGTTTGTTGAGTATTCAACGGGCAATTATTCAATAAGAGAAATGACTAAAAGGTTAAAAGATTGGGGCTTGCGTTCATTAAAGGGCAAAATTATCAATCAATCCACCATTAACCAGATGCTAAAAAATAAGTTCTATATTGGAGTTGCAACCTTAAAAGGCAAAGAATACCCTCATATTTACGAAAGATTAGTTGATGATGCGGTTTTCTACAAATGCCAAGCGGTTATGGCAACACATAGCCAAAAGCCACAGCAAAGCACTATCAGACCTTTTATCTTTAGAGGGTTACTTACTTGCTCAGATTGTGGCTGTATGTATTCAAGCGATATTAAAAAGGGCAAATATATCTATTTAAGACCTACAAAAAAGAAAGGTTCTTGCGAAACTTGTCACTCTTTAAGAGAGGAAGTTATTTTAGAACAAGTGCAAAGCCTATTTGATTCAATAAAATTCCCGCCAACACTTCTTGAAGAAATACAAAATTATCTAAAAGATACTCACAAACAGAAAAATGAATATAGAGATAATCGTATTAACTCTCTAATTAAAGAAGATGCCAAAATCAGAGAAAAGCTAGATAGCGTATTAGATTTAAGAATTGATAAGAGTATTACACAGGATAAGTATGACGAAAAAGTGTATGAGTTCAAAAATAGACAAGATGAAATAGCTATTGAACTTGGAGCATTAAAGGAAGGTGATAATAACTTCCACAATTCAATCACAGGCTTGATTGCATTACTAAATAGAGCGAGTGAATTATTCAGAAGTTCGGATATTGACCAAAAACGCCGTTTAATGAGTTTCTTGTTTACGAACTTGGAAATAAGTGGCTCAAAGCTAGTCTATGACTTAAAGAAGCCCTTTGATGTATTGGCTAAATTGCCCGAGTGTTCAAAATGGTGGGTGGTAACGGGTTCGAACCGCTGACCTACTGGGTGTAAACCAGTTGCTCTACCAGCT
>CAYGRX010000190.1:0-3407 GCA_964352365.1 uncultured Rickettsiales bacterium | reverse complement strand
TCTATAAACATTGTAGCAAGATATCTATCATAATCTATTTTTTGAATTTCATCTAACATGTCTAAAAAAATATATATTATTGGCGGTGGTATAGCTGGTTTATCTGCAGCTTACTATTTAAAAAAGAAAAATCATCTATGTAATATAGAAATTTTTGAAGCCACGAACAGCCTAGGCGGTAGATGTCGTGCATTTAGTGATAAAAAAACTGGCCTTAAAATAGACAATGGAAACCATCTCTGCTTAAAAGCTAATCGTGGGCTAATGCATATAATCAACAACCTTAATCTTCGCGGTAAGTTCAACTTCTTTGACTATAAGCTAAATTTCTATGATATTAAAAATGATAATAAATATAGCTATAAGGCCTTACTTAACCTACCTAAGCAGCTGAATTTAAAGGATAAGATTAAGATAATACAATTTGTTACCTTTAAAAGCCGAAAAACAGTTGATGAGTTTTTTCAGGGTTACGATAATTTGTTTCGATTGCTAATAAAACCGCTATGCGTAAGCATTTTAAACACCCCTACTCACTTAGCAGAAACAAGTATTTTACGAAACACATTACTAAAGGTAATTTTTAAATCTGGTAGACACGGCTTTCAACATTTTTACCCTAAAGAAAACTGGGATGATGCTCTTATAGGGCCGCTTTCCAGTTACCTTATTAATAAAGATGTTAAAATTCATAAGGAAAGGCGTATTAAGCTAACAAAAAATATAAGTAATCAAGTTAAGCATTTGATATTTAGTGATTATGAGGTTGAGTTGTCAAATGATGATATTGTTATATTTGCAACACCCAGCTCAATAACAGAAGAGATTTTAGATATTAAAACTCCGCAAAAGTACCAACCTATAGTCAATGTTCATTTTTCTTATAAGCTTGATAGCGAAGGCGTTGTGGGCGTTGTGGGCTCAAAATATGTTGAGTGGATATTTAGTAAGCAGACCCATATCTCAACAACTTTAAGTGCCGCTACAAATATTATAGATGAAACTGCGGAGATAATCGCAACCAACGCATGGAAGGATTGCAAATTAGCATTAGCTATAGCTAAAAATATAAAATTACCGAAATACCAAGTAATAAAGGAAAAGAAGGCTACATTTGAATGCTCTCATATTGAGCTAAATAAAAGGCCAGATTATAGGCACCCTACTCTATCTAATTGCTTTATTACTGGGGACTATGTTCAAAATTACCTTCCATCAACAATTGAAGGAACTATTCTTAACTCTAAAAAGGTTGTGAAATCAATTGGTTAATGCGACAATCACTGAAGGGACATTAAAGCACCCTTCAGTATCATTCGGTACTCTGTTAATAGCTAGTAAATTAAAAGTCAAACAAAGCAGTTGAAATATATCTTTCCGCGCTAGATGCTACAATAACAACAATCTTTTTACCTTTATTTTCAGGTCTAGCAGCTAGTTCTAAAGCAGCGGAGATTGTTGCTCCAGATGAAATTCCACAAGGTATGCCTTCAACTCTAGTAACTTTTCTAGCAACTTCAAATGATGTTTCATTGCCAACGGTTATAACTTCGTCAATTAGATCGGTTTTTAAAATTTCTGGAATGAATCCTGCTCCAATACCTTGAATTTTGTGTGGGCCAGCTTGTCCACCAGAAAGCACGGGACTATCTTCAGGCTCAACAGCTACAATTTTAATATTAGGGTTTTTTTCTTTTAAAACTTTACCAGTCCCTGTTAATGTGCCGCCAGTACCAACACCAGTAACAAAAATATCAACTTCACCTTTAGTATCATTCCAAATTTCTATCGCTGTAGTATTTTCATGAATTAAAGGGTTGGCAGGGTTTGTGAATTGCTGTAGCAAAATTGCATTAGGATTTGATTTAACAATTTCCTCAGCTTTTGCAATAGCGCCCTTCATGCCTTTTGCAGCCTCAGTTAACTCGAGCTTTGCACCTAGGATTTTAAGCATATTTCTACGCTCAGTACTCATGCTTTCAGGCATAGTAAGAATTAATTTATAACCTTTTGCAGCCGCAATAAATGCTAGTGCAATGCCAGTGTTACCAGAAGTAGGCTCAACTAAAACAGTATCTTCCTTTATTAGCCCTTTTCTCTCGGCTTCATTTATCATAGAAAGGGCAAGCCTATCTTTGATTGAAGAAAGTGGGTTAAAGAATTCACATTTAGCGTAAACTTCAGCGCCTAATCCTTCAGTCACCTTGTTAAGCCTGATTAGTGGTGTATCGCCAATAGTATCAATTATATTATCATAAACTTTGCCCCTACCTTGCGTGGTGAAGTATTCGTTAGATTCATTTTTTAAAGCAGCTTTAGACATAAATAATCTCCATAATTTCTGTATAAATTAGATATAGTCCTTATATAGATGAATTTAGAGGAAAATAAAGACGATAATGTTCAAATTTCTTGAAACTTGGCGATTTTCCAATATATAGTTGCTTCATGAAAATATCAAATTACTTACTTCCTACTTTAAAAGAGGATCCTAGAGAGGCGCAAATTGCATCACATAAGTTGATGATACGCGCGGGGATGATTCGTCAACTTACAAGCGGTATTTATAACTGGCTTCCACTTGGGTTAAGGGTTCTTAAGAAAATTGAGAATATAGTTCGTGATGAACTTAACAAGGCTGGTTGTGTTGAAGTATTAATGCCAACTATGCAGCCAAAAGAACTATGGGAAAAATCAGGTAGAGGTAGTTATGGAAAGGAAACCCTTACTGCAACTGATAGGCACGGAAATGAACTTATTTATGGACCAACAAATGAAGAAGTTATAACTGACTTAGTTGCGAAAAATGTAAAATCACACAAAAACCTACCTCTAAACCTTTATCATATACAGTGGAAATTTAGAGATGAAATCAGGCCACGTTTTGGTGTTATGAGAGGGCGCGAGTTCTATATGAAAGATGCCTACTCCTTTGATATAAGCGAGGAAGCGGCGATTGAATCTTACAACAACATGTTCAAGACTTATCTAAAGATATTTAAACGACTATCTTTAAAGGCAATCCCATTTAGAGCGGAAACTGGTCAAATTGGCGGAGATTTAAGCCATGAGTTTCAGGTAATTGCCAAAACTGGAGAAAGCGAAGTTATTTACGATAGTACTTATAATAGCGAATTTGAGGAAGATTCACCTTCAGTTGAAAAACTTCAAAACATGTATGCTAGAACCATTGAAATGCATGACGAGCTAAACTGCCCGATAGAGAAAGACAAACTTACTCATTCAAGAGGCATTGAGGTTGGGCATATTTTCTATCTTGGTGATAAATATACTAAGCCAATGGGTGCAAATGTTCAAATGCCAGAAGGTGGTGAAGAACCTTTGAAGATGGGCTGTTACGGCATAGGCGTTTCTCGTTTAATAGGCGCCGTTATTGAAGCTTATCA
>CAYGRX010000189.1:0-3425 GCA_964352365.1 uncultured Rickettsiales bacterium | reverse complement strand
ATATTGGGTCGTCGCCAAGTGGTAAGGCCCCGGGTTTTGATCCCGGTATTCGCAGGTTCGAATCCTGCCGACCCAGCCAATCTTTAGAATACCTATTCTATTTTAGATAGAATACACCTCTTTTACATATATACGATTAGTAAGGATACATGAAAAAAGTAGTAATTAATGGAAAATTATATCCTGAAAATGAAGCAAAAATTTCTATATTTGATAGGGGTTTTTTATTCTCAGATAGTGTTTACGAAGTATCCGCTGTTTTAGAAGGAAAGCTTATTAGTAATGACGATCATCTTATAAGGTTAAACAATTCTTTAAAAGAATTGGGTTTCAAAAATTCCATTGATACAAGAGTAATTCAAGAACTGCAAAACACTCTAATCTCTGAAAATAAAATGAATGAAGGAATTGTTTACATTCAAGTAACTCGTGGAGAAGAACAAAGAGAATTCTTATATAATGATGATATAGAGCCAAACATTGTTATATTTACTCAAGAAAAAAATATAATTGATAACGCTAAAGTTAAAATAGGCGTAAAGATTGTAACTACAGAAGATATACGCTGGAAAAGAAGGGATATTAAAACCACATTGCTATTGCCCCAAATATTAGCAAAAGTTTATGCAAAACAGCAAAATGCGTTTGAAGCTTGGATGATTGACGAAGAGGGGTTTATTACTGAGGGTGCCTCTTCTAATGCTTTTATATTAAAAAATAATGAAATAATTACTAGAGAGCCAAGCAGCGATATTTTGAGAGGAATTACTAGAAATTCCATTTTAGAAATAGCTAGAGAAAAACTAAATTTGAAAATAGTTCAAAGAAAGTTTACTTTAGATGAGGCCATTGATGCGGATGAATGTTTTCTGACTAGCGCCTCAACATTTGTAATTCCTATAATTCAAATCAATAAAACTCCTATCTCTTCTGGTATACCAGGCGAGATTTCTAAAAAGCTAAGAGAAGAATATATAACCTTTGTTAAATCTAACTACTAGCATTACTAAAATTCTTTAACAGGATTGTTGAATCAACTTTGGTGTAAACTTGCGTTGAGGAAAGACTTGAATGCCCTAATAGCTCTTGGATTGAGCGAAGATCTCCACTCTTTGAAAGTAAGTGGGTTGCAAAACTATGTCGGAAGGCGTGTGGTGTAGTATTTTCTGGAAGACCGAGAGAATTTTTAATTTGTCTAATAAGTTTTTGGAAAACTGCAGGGTTTAGTTTTTTGCCTTGTTTGCCGAAAAACAGGTTTGATTCAGGATAAGTTGAATCACAAAACGGACAGGTTGAAATTAAAACTTCTAGCTTTTGTTTTATATTTTGCATCATTGGTACTAAACGCTCTTTGTTTCCTTTCCCTAAAATTTTTATATATCCAGATAAGTTATTTATATCTTTAACTTTTAAGTTTAATGCTTCAGAAATACGAAGGCCACAAGAATATATTAGTAAAAGCAAAGTTTCATCACGAGTTGCCACCCAGTCCTCTGCATTTTGTTTATAAAATTCTAACTCACCTGCTGTTTCAATCGCCTTTTTTGTATCTTCTATATTAAGTGCGCGTGGCAGTTTCTTAGGCTTTTTAGGGCTTTTTATTAAAAATACATCTTCATTACTAAAGTGGTTATTTCTTTCTGCAAACTTATATATTGAGCGGATTGAAGACAGGCTTCTGCCTCTTGAATTTGCAACTTGTTTTTTTGAGATATGAGATAAATAGCTTCTAAAATCAGATATAGTATAGTTTGCGAGGGTTTTTATTTTTATTTTCGTATTGTAACTAATATATAAAAATTGGAGAAAATAATATAGATCACACAGGTAAGACTCTAAAGTTTTTTCAGAATATTGTTTTTCTTCTTTGAGATGTTGCCACCAATCATGTATGATCGTATATAGATCATTATTGCAGAATAGTTGTATTTTGCTTAAATATTTTTTATCTGGAGATAAATTTTTCATGAAGAAGTTATTAAATAACAAATTATTAAAAATGGCTCTAATTGCTATTATAGTTCTTTTGCCAGTAATTTCTTATTCTAATAACTCAATTTCGGTTATTAGAGATGAAGAAACTGAAAGATTCTTGAAAGATGTTACTAAACCGATACTAAGAGCTGCAGGGTTAGATTCTAGCTCAGTTGAAATAATTATTGTGAATGATAAATCTATCAACGCTTTTGTTGCTGGTGGACAAAAGATATTCATTCATACTGGATTAATTGCAGAATGTCCCGACGTTTCATGTTTAGTCGGCGTAATTGCCCATGAAGCGGGTCATATTAAGGGTGGCCATATCATTAGAAAGACAGATAGTTTTGCAAATGCTAATTTGAGCACAATTGCAGGTTATATTCTAGGTCTTGGTAGTGTTTTAGCAGGTGCGCCACCAGAGGCAGGTATTGCGCTCTCTTCGGCGGGACAAAATGTTGCACTTCGCCAAGCTTTAAGTACTTCAAGAGAATATGAGAATTCTGCAGATGCAGTTGCCGTGAATGTTATGAAAGAGATTGATATTAATCCAAGGGGCTTAATATCAATTTTAGAAACGTTAAAAAGACAGCAAAATATGGCTGGAGATATTTATGATAAATATTTACTTACCCACCCTGTTTCACAGGAAAGAATAAACTACATTCAAAACTTTTTAAGGGAAAATCCATCTGTAGATAAAAAAGTTAAACCTAGCTTAGACAAAGATTTTCAAATGATTAAGGCTAAAATTTACGGCTTTCTATACCCTCCTCAGCAAACTAGAACTATATACGGCAAGGCAAACACGGATATTGCAAATTATGCAAATGCAGTTGCATACCATCAGGAAGCAAAATTTGATCAATCTATGGACTTGGTTGATAAGTTAATAGCAAGCGACCCTAGCAATGCATTCTTCAAAGAGTTAAAAGCTCAATTTTTATTTGAAAGAGGAGATATTCAAGCATCTGCAGACATATATAGAGAGGTTTTGAATTCTATTGGCAATAGCAACCTTGTTCGTTTAAAGCTTGCCGATTCCTTAATAAATTTAAATAAACCACAAAATATTCAAGAGGCCATAGGACAGCTAAAAGCAATTTTAGCTACTGAACCAGATAATGTCGGTGCAATACATAAGCTAGGCATTGCCTATGGTAAAATGGGTAATTTGCAGGAGTCTTATGTTTATCTCGCCGAGAGCGCGATAATATCTAAGAATATAGAGAACGCTAAATTTTACCTTGCAAAAGCAGACCAACTAGTGGATAAAAATTCAGAAAGTTATTACAAACTGAACTCTTTAAAAGAGGAAACAAAAAGACTAATTAAAGACAGTAAAGATTAATAAATTATAAAGTAAAAGGAGCACTTAAAAATGGGAACAAGATTTTTAGTATTAGTATTATTTATTTTAGCGATGGTAACATCATCTGCGCTTACAG
>CAYGRX010000188.1:0-3432 GCA_964352365.1 uncultured Rickettsiales bacterium | reverse complement strand
CTTTTTTATAGCGCTCGAGAAACCTAGATTCACTAGCTGAATCAAAATCCATTTCAACATACGCCTCCTTAACCAAAACCAGAATTAAGCGTTTATCAATTTTATATTTTTTGTGACTTTTAACCATCGCTTCCGCCAAGCGCAATTTACCTTCAGCCGTAAGTGGGCGCTTAAAACGAAGCTTTGCCATGATAATCGGCTTATTTATTGCAAACCAATTTATTATGTCATCTGGATCGGTATATTGATCGATTGCAGCCTCAGCTCTTTTTCGTAAAAGCTCCTGATATGGCCAATTAGGGTTTTCCCTAATAAACTCAGTGATACCTTTAAAATTTGTTGAAGGTGAGCCAGCAACATACTCACGCCATTTAACCAACTTTTTTATTAGCGGGTCAGTTGGGTTAAAATCCCTAAGTGTGGAAGATTTCCAGTTACTAGCGCTAATCTCTTTAAAGGCGGACTTTAAATGTTGAAGTTCATAATTAGAGACAGGCCAAGTGTGAACATCTCTATTTGTTTTAGATTGGGCCGAAGTTACATCAGCGCCACCCAATAAATAAATTGAAAAAAACGTTAAAAATATGTATATAGTCTTTTTCAAATTAAAGTTTAAGTGAGATTAAATGTTAAAAGGTTCATATACAGCACTAATAACTCCATTTAAAGGGGAAAATTCAGAAGAAATTGATTATGATGCATATAAGAAGCTTATAGATTTTCAAATAAAATCTGGCACAAACGGCCTTGTTCCAAGTGGCACAACTGGAGAGTCTCCTACACTTACAAATAAAGAGCATGATTCTGTAATTGAAAAATGTATAGAATATGCAAATGGTAGAGCGAAAGTTTTGGCAGGCACTGGATCAAATTCAACTAGAGAAGCTATTGAACGCACAAGCCACGCGCAACATGCTGGAGCAGATGCAGCCCTAATAATGACCCCATATTACAACAAGCCAACTCAAGAAGGCATCTTTCAACATTTTAAAGCCATTCATGACGCAACTAATATTCCTATAGTTTTATATAATATTCCAGGCAGAAGCGTTGTTGATATTAACGATGAAACAATTGTGAGAATTGCAAATGCATGTGAAAGAGTTGTTGGAATTAAAGATGCAACCGGCGACTTATCTCGCCCTACAAACTTAAAGAAACTTTTAGGGGATAGAAAATTCTGTATGCTTTCAGGTGAAGATGATACAGCAATTGAATTTAATAGACTTGGTGGAGATGGCTGCATTTCAGTTACTAGTAACATAGCACCGAAAGAATTCTCCGAACTTCAAGAAGCTAGTTTAAACGGCGACTTTGAAAGGGCTGAAAAAATTAATGATAAAATAAAATCTCTACATGAAGCTCTATTCATTGAAACCAGTCCAGCACCTGCAAAATATGCCGCTAAATTAGTTGGGCTTTGCAATGGCGGGCTTAGGTTGCCAATGGTTGAGATATCAGATGAAACAAAAGCTAAAGTTGAAAAGGCGTTAAAAGCCTCTGGCAAGATATAATTAAGCCTCATTATAAAGCTTTCTTAACTTAAATCCCTTGTTCTATTAATATTGTTAAGTGGCGATGACGAGACATTACCGCTTGCGACCGAAACACCTGAATCTGACAAGGCCATAGCAGCCATCATAGCTTCATCTGGTACTTCATTATTCATTGCAGAGGCATCCTGAACTGCTTCACCACCCTCAACCTTGAAAGATTTATCACGTTCACGACCCGTTTTTTCTATAATCTCCACTTCGTGTATCACGCCCTTTGCACTTCTAACCTTTGAATCAACAGTTCTAAAGCCTTCAGTCATTTCAAATAGTTCATCACGCTCTTGTTCAGTTACAATTCCATCTGATGTTATTTCTTTAGCCTTAGCTTTTGCAATTTTATATTCATCAATTTCTTCTTCAATTTCAGGCGCCTCTAATTCATTAGACTCATTTAAATATTTATCATAAATTTCTAATCTAATTTTAGAATGCTCAATATTGGTAATTTGATTTTCACCATCCCTAATCATATAGCTAATATTACCATCTGGAATAAACTTTCCCCTTCTTGAAGTTTCACCTCCAACTTTTTCACCCTTCTCATCATGAGCATCACGCATTAGCTGGCCTGCCCCCCTAGATCTTTCGGCCAAGTTTTGACTTAACTCCCCCAACTCTTCATCAGGGTAAGTTTCATTAAAAACTTCCCGTCTTATTGAATAAACCTGCTCAAGGGAGAGATTTTCTATAATTTGCCCCTCAACTATTTCCGCCTCAATTTGAGCCTTGTAGCTATCAATTAATTTATCATAAGCAGACTCTGATCCATAAGCATCAATGAATTGGGTGGCCACGCCTTCCCGTAATAAGCCCATACCATTTACATCTAGCAGTTTATCAGCCTCCGCTTCTGCTTCAGCTCTAATTTCTTCATTTGAAACACCAAATAATGGATTTTCAACTTCATTACCACCAAAGCTAATAGTTTCACCTTTCTTACTTTGCTCTATATATTTATTATATATTTTCTCTATGGACAAATCCCGTTCCAAGCTCGCGATTTCAAATAATGGAGAATTGGGGTCGAGCAGATTAACATTTTCAATACTAACTCCACCACCTGCAATTATTTCTAATTTAGAATTATCCTCCATTCTTTTTATAGCCCTATCACCTTTAGACTTTATCCATACTATATCTGGGTCTTGACTAATTTCATCGAGGAGTTCTTGCGGTATATCATTCAACCTATCAAGATTTTCTATATTAAAATCAGTAGCATGTTGCTCATTATATTTATCAAAATATTTTTGATAAATATCCGCAACCTCATCATTGATATCTGTAGCCTTATGGTTTACATATACATCACGCACCGATTCATCCGTCCATGGATAGGATGTGTTATTTGAACTAGTTGAGTCTTGAAGGCAAAGTTGCTTGCTACCAGATTCAAAAAATTCCAGCTCAAAAACTTTGTTATATAATGATAACTTTGATAGATTTTTGTAAAACATATCCCCCAGCAAATTACTGCCCAATATTAATATTAACATAAAAAAGTTAATAAAGTATTAACAAACAATGGTTTACCAAGGTAGCAAAAAGCTTTTACATAATGTAGGGCTACAGGAAGTTGATATAGCTTATTGAAATATATAGGAATAACTACAACAGGGACATGAAGGCGAAGTGCTAAATCAAGCTATTCATTTCCTTGTAAAATTCCGCCTCTGTCTGAATTTCTTCAAGTTCATTTTCAGCTTTTACCTCCATCAAAACTTGTTCTGCATATGCATATATTGATATTTCAGAAGGGTTTTCCTCTATATCTTTTAAAAAGAAAAGTGAAATCGCTATCGTTAATAGTAACGAAAGCAAAGGCGCAAATATTTGAGGCCTAAATATAATAAAGACTGAATTATTTACCCTATCC
>CAYGRX010000187.1:0-3436 GCA_964352365.1 uncultured Rickettsiales bacterium | reverse complement strand
ACCAAAATGTTCCTTTAAATCGATACGTAAAGGATGTTGAAAATCATGGATTAAGTATTGAAAATTTAGTTATTGGCTTGAGTAAAAATAGGCATTTCGAAGCAGACCTACCAAAAAATATAGTTAATTTATATAAAGGCAAAAAAGACAATACAGAACTATCTGACAATCCGAGCGTCGATTTTTTAGCAAATACTTTTAGTGATTTAAAAAATAAATCCGCAAGAATAGGTATGTAATGAGTTTTGTAGATAAAATAAATAAACGATCTAACTACAATGAAGAAAATGGTAGCGGTGTAATTATATTTACAGCGAATAATACAGATGAGGAAAGAATCACTTATGCAATTGTTCCGAACCCAAAAAAATATTCAATATTTAAAAAAATGTTAGATAATAACCAAGGCGGTATAGATATTAGTGATTATGGTGAAATAGTTAGCTCATGGCAAGGAAATGAACCAGATCCTATAACCAAAATAAGTCTCAAAAATTTATTCAAAATTGAATTTTAGATAAACCTTACTTCTCACCAATTAAAATATAATTTACTGACAAGTCTTTATTTAGATTAAAATCATCTTTTAACGGATTATATTTTACACCAGTTGAGGATTTTAGCTTTAGCCCGTTAGACTCGAACATATTATTTATTTCTGATGGCTTGAGGAACTTGCTCCATTCGTGTGTGCCCTGTGGCAACCAACGTAGAACATATTCCGCACCAATAATTGCAAAAAGATAAGATTTTGGAGTGCGGTTAAGTGTGGCCACAAATTGAAGTCCACCTTTTTTTAGCATATCACAGCATGATCTCATAAAGCTTGATACATCTTCCACGTGTTCAATTACTTCCATGTTTAATATAACATCAAATTCAGCCCCTGTTGACGCAAGTTTTTCTGCGGAAGAATGAAGAAAATTAATGTTTTCCTTCAAGTTTTTCTCAGCATAGGCTTTGGCTATTTTAATATTCTTTTCACTGGCATCAACAGATGTCATCTCTGCACCCAATCGCGCCATAGGCACTGAAAGCAATCCACCACCGCAACCAATATCAAGAATTTTCAAGCCTTTTAATGGCTGATCTGATCTTTCGTCTAAGCCAAAATGCTCAATTAAGTTATCGCGTATATACTTTATACGAACAGGGTTAAACTTGTGAAGCGGTTTAAATTTACCCGTTTCATCCCACCACTCATCTGCCATAGCCGAAAATTTTTCAACTTCATCTTGGTTGACTGATGGTGATTCTATTTGTTTAGTTTGTAATTTTGACTGTGCCATTTGCGCTCTATTCAATAATCTATTATTTATATAGGTAAAATAACCCCGTAACAAGTGCGGGGTGACAAGTTTTTATTTATTGTTAATTTAGTTTGATTAGAACGAGTTTCTGTATTTGCCCATGAAGGCACATATATTGATATGTAATTGAATACGAAAAGAACAAAAACGAAGTTATTAGATAAATAAATTAGCAATAAAGTGGCTAGGAATACGACCCGAAGTAAACCGTTACGGCTGCTACATTTCTGTCCTGACCGGGTTGGCGGCAACAATCGCCCGCACCCTAACCGAGTATATATTTAGATCATTTGTAAAAAATCTCAAGGAGTTAAATAATTTTGACACGTTAACCTCTGGTTAACTTTTTTAAAGTATAATAAAATTATGCAAAGAAATTGGGGGAACAATTTGTCAAATCCAAAAGATAAAGGTCAACAGCAGAGTGCCACAGAGCCACCAATAAATTATGACACAAATGAAAGGGCTGAGGGAGTAAGAAACATATACGGTGACGAAAAGTTAGCACCTAATATAAATGGTGAATATATAATTACATATTCTTACGAAATTAGTGACTATAATATTGCTGAAAGTGGGCAAACCAGAATGTCTACAAATATTGAGAACAATAATACAGGGAAGTTTGACAACGTACTCAAATATCAAAATAACGCTTTTCAACAAATTTCAAACATAGCAAATATTACATTTAGAAATATTGAGGATTACAACAGAGAAGATGTAACAGTTGATTTAGTTATAGCAGCTACTAAAGATAATTTTCTTTTCTTCTATGAAGATGGCGAACTATTAAAGGATCCTACCTCGGGTACTTCTTCCCTTCCTAAGAACGAATTTACAGAATTTATTTTGTATAACAACAAATATTTTGAAAGCTCTTACAACGAAGAAACTAACAACAAGGACGATAGCTTTCAATATTACCTCGCTTTGCACGAATCAGGGCATAAGCTAGGATTAAACCATACTCATAACGGCCCTTATAAAATGGCTATACGTGACCCGAATAATCACACATCCCATTCTCAGATGTCATATAAGAAATATGAGAATGGATATTCCCCAACTTATTCACCTTGGGATATTGCGGCTATTCAAGATAAATACGGCGCTAATCATGAATTTAACGCTGGTGATGATACTTATAAAATTACTGGTAAAATTGACAATCCAAGAACAATTTGGGACGGTGCTGGCATCGACACTTTAGACGCTAGTGACTCATGGCATAAAGCCGAGCTAAATTTATGGGAGTCTATTATAACACCCTCAATTGTCGGTGATGAAGAAGTGTTTTTAGCTTACGGCGCGAATATAGAAAATGCCATAGGAACTGTTTATGATGATAAAATTACAGGTAATTCTCTAGACAATGTTTTAAATGGTAATAAAGGTGATGATATTTTGCGAGGTGATGGTGGAAGCGATATTTACATCGGTGGTGGCGGTGATGATATTTTTGACCTTAGAAGATTAAATTCAGAATTATTTTCACAAAATAAAAACGAGAGAGAACCCTCAGAGGTGAAAGACTTTGAGTTAGGATCTGTTTGGGCTTTGGCAGACAGTGAAGATAGAATAAATGTGTCAGCTGATGTAGAAAAGATAGAGATTATTAAAATGTCCGATAGTAAATATCGGATTAATTTTAGAGATAAAAATGGTGTTCCATCGGCAAATACAAATGATGTTATAATTAATTTAGATAAAGATAACCACCATAGCGATATTACAGATATTGATATTTATAAAGTTTCAAAAAATGGCGAGGAAGTTAAGTTTAATATTGATGAAGATATGATCACTGATGTTTCTACAACTAAAATTCAAGGTGATTTGAAAGATGAAACTGAGGAAATTAAAAACCAAAATACTCCTAATCTCAGAGTTTTTAATATTTTTAAAAGTTAACAAATTTATTTAGCTAAATAATCTACATAAATAATTAACCTTTTATTAACTTTTTGATGTTATAATTTAATTAAGAGGACTTTAATAATTGGGGATTAAAATGAAAAACAATGATTTATTTATAGTTTTAGAGCATATAAACAATTGCAAAAACAACAAGTATAAAGGCCTTAGAGCAAGACATAGCCTAGAAAGAGAAGGCGATATTAGAC
>CAYGRX010000186.1:360-3439 GCA_964352365.1 uncultured Rickettsiales bacterium | reverse complement strand
GCACCAAGAAGATCTACACCCGGATGGGAAGGTGATGAAATGTGGATATGGCTAAAACTAAAACTTTTATGTGATGTAGGGATCGCTGGCCTACCTAATGCTGGAAAATCTACCTTCGTTTCAAGAAGCACTAGAGCCAGACCAAAAATTGCAGATTACCCTTTCACCACTCTAAAGCCTCAATTGGGAGTTTGCTATATTGATGAAAAAGAGTTTGTTATATCAGATATCCCCGGTTTAATTGAGGGTGCAAGCGAAGGTATTGGCCTTGGTCATAGGTTCTTAAAACATATTGAAAGAAGTCGCGTTATATTACATTTAGTTGACGGACTAGATGATAACTATTTAGAAAATTACATTACTATTAGAAACGAGCTACAAAAATATAGTGAAAATCTGGCTGACAAACCTGAGGTTGTTGCCATTAATAAATGTGATTCATTACCAGAAGAGTTCATTGAAGAACGCGTGAAGGAGTTAGAAAAACTTTGTGGACAGAAAGTTCATGCAATTTCTGGTGTTTCAGGAAATGGGATTGAATGGGTTTTAAGAGATCTACTTAAAGAAGTTGAATCCTCAAAATCTATAGAGAAAGAAGAGTTTGAAACACAAAACCCAACTTTAATAGAGAAGTCTGACGCTGAATATGAAGCTGATATTCAGGAATTTGAAGATATAGAAAAACTAGAAGAGGCAGTTTAAAGTATGAATAATAATCTAACCATATTAGACAAGGTTTTATATGATTTGAAAAAATCAGGCAAACTAGCCGAGCTTTATGTCGAAAGTCCTGATGACAGTATCTATTGCCAAATTATTGATTCAAATGAAGACTTTACCTTAGTTAGAAGAATTCTTACTGATAATGGTGATTTTGACGGATATAGTCTATTATTTACGGCAAATATTAGAACATTAAGTTGGGAAGGTGAGCTTTTAGAGCAGCTTGAAATTTTATTAGAAGATAGGTCAAAAGAAAAAAAGCAAAGCTTAGAAAAAGTTAAAGATATTAATATTGATAATCACTTTTTCAAAATGATTAAGCGCATCAATACTTTGTTTGGACATATTTCAGTTTATGAAATTTTTGACGAAAATGAGTTCTTCTTTGGTCAAGTTTTAGATATTGATGAATATTATATGCAAATGAGATTAATGGGGGATAAATCCATTATGGATGACAGGAATGTTGTTATACGTTTGGAAGACATCGGCCGTATTGATTTTGGCGGGATTTATGATGAGTCTATGCTTAAACTTCACCAAATCAAAAAACGTATGCGTGCCAAGTAGTTTTGTTATTTTGTTACCATAGGGCAAGAAATATAGAAAAATTTTACTTTTTAATTATTAACAGACTTATTGTCATGTTGCTAATTTTGTAAATTTTCTATACTTCTTGCCTAGCTAAATTAGTTGAGTTTGGTCGCCCAACGTAATGTTGATTTAGGTATCTCTATCGTGTCTCCTACCTCATTTAAGAGGTAGGATTTATCCACCTCCAATAGATACCCTGTGGTATCCATCTTTATAATGAGATAGTAAGATGGGTCTCCCCATCCACAATATGAGTGACCTAACACTCGTACCTTTAGCATTTTGGAGGAGTTTTGCTCAGCCTCCTCAACTTTTTCACAGCTAAAGAAACAAAGTAAAATGAGAAAGAACAAGATATACTTTTTCATACAAATGGTTTTTTTCGTACCTTTTATTGTTGTGGCACGAATAGTAATGAGGATTACTCCTCGAATAAGATTATTTTTCAAACCTAAATAAAGCGTCTGCCAATTTAAACACGTAACCTTGAAAGGTTAAGCATAGAAATTGACATGCAGAATGCTTTCAAGGTAGATTATGTTATATATCTTAACAAATTACTCTCTCTCTCTCTGTAAAGAAAATTAACTAAATATTAATTTTCAATTATATTATTGTAATCTGCTCTCAGCGTGATATATCGTAGCTCCATATTGAACAATATGGGAATCTTAGGCTTTCATGACAAAATTTATATTTATTACTGGCGGTGTTGTTAGTTCACTAGGCAAAGGTTTAGCTTCTGCATCACTAGCAGCGGTTCTTCAAGCACGTGGTTATAACGTTAGAATTAGAAAGCTAGACCCATACTTAAATGTTGACCCTGGTACAATGAACCCAATCCAACATGGTGAAGTTTTTGTAACTGATGATGGTGCAGAGACCGATTTAGATCTAGGTCATTATGAAAGATTTACAGGTGTTAACGCACGCAAAAGTGATAATGTAACAACTGGCAGGATATACTCTGACTTACTTGCAAAAGAACGTCGAGGTGATTATTTAGGGGTTACTGTTCAAGTTATCCCACACGTTACTAACTTAATAAAAGAATTTGTACTTAGCGATTTAAGTGGAACTGATTTCTGTATCATTGAAATTGGTGGAACAGTTGGAGATATTGAAGCGCTACCATTTTTTGAAGCAATACGTCAGCTAGGAATTGAAATCGGCCGTGAAAACGCGCTCTATGTTCACTTAACACTAATACCATATGTTGCAGCAGCAAAAGAGTTAAAAACTAAACCTACACAACATTCAGTTAAGGAGCTTTTAAGTATTGGTATTCAACCAGATATTTTACTTTGTAGAACTGAACATACAATACCTTCTGGTGAAAAGAAAAAAATTGCACTCTTTTGTAATGTTAAATCCGAATGTGTTATTGAAGCTAAAGATACTGACAGCATATATAAAGTTCCAATAAATTACCATAAAGAGGGTTTTGACACAGAAGTTTTAAAGAAATTCGGGCTGCCTTTTGATAAGAATCCTGATTTATCTGTGTGGGATGATATTGCTAAAACTACTCTAAGCGCTAAGGAAGTAGTTACAATTGCCATAGTTGGAAAATATACCGCACTTGCTGATGCTTACAAATCTATCAACGAAGCCTTGGACCATGCTGGAATTGCAAATAAGTTAAAGGTTAAGGTTAAATGGATAAACTCTAGAAAGTTTTTAGATGACAATATTGGTGATGAACTAAAAAATGTTGATGGGATTCTAGTTCCCGGTGCATTCGGTAAGGAAGGCGCTGAAG
>CAYGRX010000186.1:0-350 GCA_964352365.1 uncultured Rickettsiales bacterium | reverse complement strand
GCAAACTGGCCGTAGCAAAATTTGCAAGAGAAAATAATATCCCATATTTTGGAATATGTTTTGGGATGCAAATGGCGGTAGTTGAAGCGGCAAGAAACTTACTTGGTAAAAAAGATGCTAGCTCAACCGAGTTTACACCTCATAGAGACCCTGTTGTTGGCCTAATGAAAGAATGGAAAACAAAAGAAGGTGCCGAAAAACGTGGAGAGCAAAGCGATCTTGGTGGCACAATGAGGCTGGGAGCATATGACTGCGATTTGAAACCAGGCTCAAAAGTTGCAAAAATATATGGCTCTTCTGAAATAAGTGAACGTCACCGTCATAGGTATGAGGTTAATATAAATTACAAA
>CAYGRX010000185.1:0-3441 GCA_964352365.1 uncultured Rickettsiales bacterium | reverse complement strand
CTTCAAATAGAAGTTGTACATTATTTTCTTCAGCTATTTTAGCTAACTCAAAACCATGTTTTGCAACCATGGCCTTGTTAGCAGTTACAACATGTTTACCATTTTTTAATGCTGATTTACATAAATCATATGCGATCCCATCTGCTCCGCCAATTAGTTCAACAATACAATCAACATCAATATCATTTGCTAAATCTCTTGCATCTTCGTACCAATTAAGTGCAGAAGTATCTATTCCCCTATCTTTACCTTTATCCCTTGATGAAACTGAAACTATATTAATGCTGGAATCACATTTCTTTTTAATAATTTCACTATTAGCTTCAAAAATTTTGAATACACCTATACCAACTGTTCCTAAGCCTGCAATTCCTAATTTTAATTCTTTTGACATTATAAATTTTCTCTTATGCAATTTTTTTTGTAATTAAACCTGAGTTAGGACTGCTAGCAACCCCAAAATCTTTTTTAGGCATTCTACCCGCTAAAAATGCTTTTCTACCAGAATCAACTGCTAGTTTCATCGCTTCGGCCATTAAAATTGGGTTTTTTGCATTTGCAATTGCGCTATTTACAAGAACAGCTTCGCATCCCATTTCCATAGCTTCAGCTGCTTCACTAGGTACGCCAACACCAGCATCAACAAGTACTGGCACTTTAGATTGATCAATAATAAGCTGAATATTTAATTTATTTTGTAATCCTAAGCCACTTCCTATTGGTGCGCCTAAAGGCATAATTGCGCAGCAACCAACATCTTCCAATTTTTGTGCTATAATAGGGTCGTCTGAAGTGTAGGCCATAACTTCGAAACCTTCATCAACTAAAATTTTTGCAGCTTTTACTGTTTCTATAACATTTGGGTATAAAGTTTTTTGGTCGGCTAAGACTTCTAGTTTAACTAGTTTCCACCCTCCAACTTCACGAGCTAGCCTAAGTGTTCTAAGCGCATCTTCGCTTGTGAAGCAACCTGCTGTGTTAGGTAAGTAGATATATTCTTTTGGATCAAGATAGTCTTGCAACATTGGCTCGTTAGGCTTTTCAATGTTTACTCTTCTCACTGCAACAGTTACAATTTCAGCTCCACTAGCTTTAATGGCATTTGCAGTTTCTTCCATATCTTTGTATTTTCCAGTGCCAACTAGCAATCTTGATTTAAACTTTTGGCCTGCTACTTCAAAAAAATCTGTATTAGTCATTTTGATTCTATTTTTTCAATATTACTTTTAGAAAGTTTCTAATCGTCTTTCCATCTTTTGACAAGGTTAGATTCATTGATTCTATCAAAGTCAAAAATATCTAAAATTCGACCAACTGTGTGGTTAACAATATCATCAATAGTTTCTGGGTTATTATAAAAGGCAGGGACTGGAGGACAGATATAGGCACCAGCTCTATCTAATCTTAGCATATTCTCTAAGTGTATTGCATTAAGTGGTGTTTCCCTAGTTAATAAAACCAATTTATTTTTTTCTTTTAAAACTACATCTGCAGCTCTTGAAATTAAATTAGAGCTTACTCCAGTGGCAATTTCAGCAAGGGTTTTCATGCTACAAGGTGCAATTATCATGCCCTCTGTCCTGTATGATCCGCTTGATATGCAGGCTGCAATATCATTTGATTTATGAGTGATGTCAGCTAAACTTTCAATTTCTTTAATGCTGCATTTTAGCTCTAAATCAATTGTGATAGCAGCTGCTTTACTAATTATTAAATGACTTTGAATATCATCAAAAAGCTTTAGCTTCTCAAGAACTTTCTTGCCATAAATTGCTCCACTTGCACCTGTTATGGCGACAATTATACGTTTTTGCTTTTTGCCATTAGCCATGTTTAAGCCTTACCTAGTAGTAGTTTATTAATAGCATTTTTAATATCGTCTTCACGCATCAAACTTTCTCCAACTAAAAATGCAGAATATCCAAATGTCATCATTTCTTGAATTTCACTATTTCTGGAAATTCCACTTTCACAAACACTAATGTAGCCGTCATCAATAAGTTTTGATAAATTGCGAGAAGTATCCAAAGTTACTTCCATAGTTTTTAGGTTTCTATTATTCACGCCAATAAGCTTTGATTTTAATTTTAGAGCTCTCTGGAGTTCTTTTTCATCATGAACTTCAATTAAAACATCCATACCTAATTTATGTGAGACTTCTTCAAGTTCTGCTGCTTTTTCATCACTTAAAGCTGCCATAATTATTAAAATGCAGTCGGCCCCTAAAGCTCTAGCTTCAAAGACTTGATATTCATCAAGCATAAAATCTTTCCGTAGAATTGGAATTGAAGTTATTGACTTCACCTGCTCTAAAAATTTATTTTCACCTGCGAAATATTTTTTATCTGTTAAGCAGCTTATGCATGCCGCACCTGATTTTTCATATATTTCTGCAATTTCTTTCGGGTTAAAATCTGCCCGAATAACACCCTTACTTGGGCTTTTCTTCTTAACTTCACAAATTAAAGCCGGCCTTCCATTGTCTTTAAATTTTTTTAAAGACTGGAAAAAACCCCTAGGCAATTTTTGGTTTTGGATTGCCTCAAATAAATCTTCTGCGGGAATAGATTTTTTTGCCTGTTCTATTTCAACAAGTTTATTGTCGCAAATTTCTTTTAATATATTACTCATAATGGGCTTTTATATAGTTAAGGTATGGATAATTCCAACATTATCTTTTAACCTCATCTCCCCATTCTTTAAGTAGATCTTCTTGAAATTTTTCCATTTTATTAATTGTGTATTTTGATTTTATTTCAAGAAATATTAAAGTTAGCTGAGGAACTAGATATATTAACCCCCAACCAAATATAGAAAAACCATAAATTAGAAGCCATGACATCGGGTCGTATAATGTGTTCCTAGCAACAATATCAGGGCTTCCGCTTGCAGTAATTGCAAATATATAAGGAAACATACCAGTTAGGTTAAATGCACCAACAGTTTTTGATGCAAATCTTCCTGGTTTTTTATCCCATAATGAAGACGATAATGTTGGTAAAAAAGCTAAGAAGGAGAAAAGGAAAACATTTCGCATTTCTAGCCAAGTGAAACCAACTGCTGCCAAAGTGGCGAAAAGTGATATCAGTATAGTGTTTTTGAAAAAGCTTCGCATTCTCTTTTTACGAAGTTTTTCAAGTTTTTCCTTGATTGTTTTGTTAGAATCCATAAGTTTCCGTAACTTAAATTTGAATTTATATTAATGTATAACTACTTAAGTTCAAATTTATAATCATATTTTATGAGATATCCGTGAAAAAAACATTAAACATAATAACATTTTTTGTACTATTATTTACCTTTACAACTGTTTCGGCTGAACAAGTTGGACAAGAGCAAAAATCTGATTTCAATTCGAAAATAAAAAGCCTTTTAAACAAAAAAAGCTTGGTTATTCAAGGTTACAAAATAAATACATCATTAGTAAACGGCATATATAAT
>CAYGRX010000184.1:0-3473 GCA_964352365.1 uncultured Rickettsiales bacterium | reverse complement strand
TTAATACTAGGTTTGTTAAATTTAAGCTCCCCTAATATATTAGGAGTCTTTTTTAAAAAAATATTAAAAGGTACTTTACCCTTAATATCCTCTCCATCAAAAACAAATAATGAATTTGAGATATTGGATTCATCTGGGATATATTTTGAATATTCTGAGATATTTATTATATTTTGATAAATATCTTTGACTGATTCATTTAGGCTTAGTTCTTCAGTTTCCTTAGTGTTAGTATCAGTTAACTTAATTCCTGAAACTTGCCATTCATTATCTATTTTATTAGATGTAATATTTGCATTATCAATTGATAGATTTTCTAGTTTACCTTCTAGTAAATCTATCCAGTAATATGATAAAATAATATCATTAGCTGTTATGCCATTATCATTGCCAACAATCAAATTGCTAATTCTAGCTTTGTTTTTAGAAACGATATCAATTTCTAAGTTTTTAATTTCAATATTATAGTCTTTAGCAGTGGATATAATCTTATTTTTCAAAATTTTTTTATATGGTAACTTTTTATAAAAATAAATTAAGCCTGTAATTATTAGGGCTATAATTGATATTATTAGTAATAATATTTTAAGAAATTTTTTCATTTAGCTAATCAGAGCTTTCAAGTTTAATGATTACAAATGAAATACTACCAAGAATTAGGAAACCTAAAACAATTGGAGTAAGTGAGCCATTATACATTTGCCCAATTATTGTTCCAAACACAATTCCAATTATTGAAGATGTGGCACCAATTATGGCGGAAGCCATGCCTGCTATATGACCCATTGGCTCCATTGCTAATGCATTTAAATTTCCAAATAAAACACCGACACTAAAAAGTAGAAAAACTCCGTAAAGAAAATATAACCAAAAAGGCGAGCCAATTATATTGCTAATAATTAGGAAGATTATGGATATTATTATAATAATTGCATTTGCCCACAAGCATAAATAGCGCATTCCTAGCCTTTCTACTAATTGTGAGTTAGCAAAAGATGAAACCCCAAAAGCAAGGGCTTGCAGACCAAAATAAACCGCAAACATATCACCTACTTGATATTTTCCGTGAAAAACTTGCTGTACAGTTGTTAAATCTCCTACCAAAGCACCGAAAATACATCCTATCGATAGTGTGTAATTGCGTGTTACGCGGTTTGATAAAACTGTTTTAATGCCATTAGTAACATTTGAAATTTTATAAGGAATACGACTTTCTTTAGGTAAAGTTTCCTCAAGACGGAAAAATATCCAGCCGCCTACTAAAAGAGCATATACTATGTAAAGCGCAAAAATATAGTGCCAAGACGCTATAAAAAGTATGCCTTGGCCAATTGCTGGAGCCACAACAGGAACCATAATGAATATAGTCATAACTAATGACATAATTTTTGCCATCGCTCTTCCACTATATCGATCTCGAACAATTGACATAATTGAAATATAGGGCCCTGAAGCGCCAAACCCTTGAATAAAACGACCAAATAACATTGTTTCAATATTACTAGATAACAGGCAAATAAAGCTGCCTATAAGATAAAATACCAAACCTATGTAAAGTACCTTTTTGCGACCTAATGCATCAGAAATTGGTCCATTTATCATTTGTCCAACAGCCATTCCTGCAAAAATAAGACCTATAACCAGTTGCATTTTATTAGGATTTTCAACACCTAAATCTTGCCCTATAATTCCTAGCGCGGGCAACATTGCATCAATTGATATTGCAACAACGGACATTAATATTGCCATGAGAGCTATAAACTCTTTAGATCCAGCGTATGTTTTTTGTTTATTCACCATAATCAGCAAAATTATTTTTTAACTTCAAATCTAACTATCACTCAATGATGATAAAATTTCTTTGCGCGCCTGCTCTGGTTGCTTTTCGATAGCCTTAACCAGTTTGTTTAATTTAGCCCTAGTTCCGTAAAGTTGATCCATGAGTGAAAGTATTATTGGCATAACTTCATTTTCAATCATCATTCTATGTTGTAAATCATAAATAAGATGTATGCGTGCAATGTCAATTTCTTCAAAATAATAAGTTTGTTTCTTCTTGACAGGTTTCAACCAGCCAAATTCAATCCACTCTTCAATTACTATTGAATCAACTAAAATTTCATCTAGTTCTATTATTTCATTAATGGTTTTCATTATGCAAACTCCTTACTTTTTCTAGGGTTATACTTATGTACTTTCGCCCATTTTTCTATTGCCTCTTCAAGTTCAGAATCTATAGTTTCTGGCATAGAAATATTGAATTTTATATATTGATCACCACCTTTAATTCCCTTTCCCTTAAGACGTAGTTTTGTTCCAGTAGTAGCTCCTTTTGGAACACTAACCTCAACTTTGCCATGAATAGTAGGTATTTTTATTTTACTACCTAAAATAGACTCATGAATTCCGATAGGCACATCAATGTAAATATCTTTGCCAATATTTTTGTAAAAATTATCAGGTTTTATTTGAACTTCTATATATGCATCGCCTGATGATGTAAGGCCTTTACCTTTTAGGCGGAGTTTTTGCCCTGCTTCAATTCCTTCAGGAATAGTTATGTTAAGGGTTTTGCCATCAGGCATAGTAACCTGTTTTTTAGCACCTTTAGCCGCCTCTAAAAAATCAACCTCAATTTTATAATTTGCATCAACGGATTGAGGCTGAGATCTTGCTCTTCGTCCGCCAGCTCCACCTCCAAACATTGAACCAAAAATACCCTCAAGGTCTTCTTGACTAAAATTACCGCCAGAAGAATTTGAAGAATAACGTTGCCCTTGTGGACCTTCAGCATGGTCTCTATAATATTGTTGCTGTTGACGTTGAGGATTGCCTTCCATATCAATTTCACCACGATCAAATGCTGCGCGCTTTTCTTTATTATTTAGAAGGTCATTAGCCGCATTTATTTCTTTAAACTTTGCGTCTGCTTCTTTGCTATCAGGGTTTAGGTCTGGGTGATATTTTTTCGCAAGCTTGCGATAGGCAGACTTAATCTCCTTCTCGTCAGCTGTTTTGCTAACACCTAATATATCATATGGGTTTTTTGTCATGGTTTATTTATTAAATTAATAATTTATTTAATACTTTATTACTAATTTTACTAATTTTACTAATTATTTTGCTTAGTTGCTACTCTTTACTCATCAGGTAAAGGAATTTTAAAGAAGAAAAACAAAGTTTTGAATATATTAGAAAGTCACTTAAACAGAGGTTTCTTTTTCTAACACAAAATCGTAGTCGCGCTCTTTGAGCTTTAGGATTTACAAACCCCATCACAGCCTAGCACCAGATTATATACACTTGGCGCGGAAGAATTTGCATCACTAACTATAGTTTAAAGTTTGCTAAAAAGGGATATTTGCATAATTGAAACATTTTTCACTAGGCAGCTAGATCATTCTTTTGCTCGACAATTCCTAAATCAATTAGCATTTTTTTAATTTCAGACTTGCTAATTTTAGGCTCAACAT
>CAYGRX010000183.1:0-3498 GCA_964352365.1 uncultured Rickettsiales bacterium | reverse complement strand
CAATTGTATTTATGGAAACATACTTTATTTCACCTTCAATATTCAAGTTTTTCTGTTTTAAAAATTCAAGCAGGTCTGATTCTATTTTTTGGGCTTGATTCTTTTGCATAGCACCTTGTATGCTTAAATCTAAATGAACCCTTAAAAATCCTGTTTCTGTTATTGATGCCATTTTATCTAGTTTAGTTAATTTCAAATAAACCCGTTCAGATTTTTCGCTCCTGAACGGGGATTGGCTTCGTGCCAAAGAGGGTTTAGTCACGGCTTCGCTTCCAATGCTGAGCAATATCATCAGGTTTTACGTTAAACATTTTACCATCACAAGATTGGTCAACAGACGATAATTCAACAGTTATGGTTGTCTTATTAATTTTACGAATGGTTGCTGCTGCGTTTGGATACTTGTGAAGTATCAGTTGTTCGCCTACTTGATAGACTTTTGTGTTAATTAGTTCTTGCATTGCCAAAGAGGTTATGATAAAAGAGTTTTCTTGTAATCATTAAGAGTGGTAACGTCAAGTTTGGAATGAATATCTTTTCTTCTCTCGTTTGACAAATTACGGTATTCTTCTATTTCTTTTTCAAGAGTTTGCAGTTTCTGAATTAAAGAATTGTTACACTCTTTTTCTAGCATATAACTCTGTTCATGGTATTCAGAAAGCTGACCTTTCTTTCCTCCTTCTGAGATTATAAAACGTTTGTCTTTTCTAATACCTATAATTTTAATCCTTTTAAAATCACTAAAAGAACTAGGTGTTTTAATAGCATAGAAAGGTTTAAAATCTTGATTCTCTTTTTTGTAGTCGTCAATAAATTTCTTGACAGCCGAATAAGATTGGCTCTCTTTAGTCAAATCATCGGTTATAATACATTGAAACCGCTCAAAGCTAGTATCAAATTCAATGTCAAAGCCTCTGTAATTTTCGATTGCTATTTTACTCATGGTTATCTAGTTTAATTGGTTATTTCTTCAATATCTTTCTCGCTTGCTCCTGGATTTCAGAGTTGCGTAATTTCAGGTCAACATCGTTTATTGCCTTGATGAACTTTTTAAGCACCTCTAAGCTAACATTGTGAACCTTCTCTACGTTATTCACATATTGAGCAGAACAGCCCAGATGTTCGCTTATTTGAACCTGTGTTAGCCTATTATTCTTTCGGTAGTCAGCTATGAACTTGCCGTAGTTTTCTGGTTTAATCATAATCGTTTTTCTTTTATTTCTAAATTGCAATCAGGGCAAATATAAATACCGAATTCAAAATCATATAAATCCAATGGTTCTTTCGGTTCTTTGTTATTAATAATTACAATCTTATCGCCATCAATATTTTCAGTAATATTTATATTGCAACTACAAGGATTTTTACCTCCAAAATTCTTTTCTAAATAGTCGTTTAAATCTCTATCAAATCTTATTTGTTCTTGATTCATAAATTAGTTATTATGTATTGGTTTGTATTTCTTTTAGTTTTTGTTACTTGTTCTTTAATATGATCATGAGCCATATCTATGTCGCTGCAATAAGTTACAGAGTTATCATATGTTGTTACTATCTTGTATTTCATATCTCACTTATCGCTAATGCTTCAATTTCTTCTATTTCTGTTTCGGTAAGACTATCTGTTACCTCCCACCCATCTTCATCATAAATGGATGTAATTTCAAATTCAAATTCTTCGGGTTGTTCTCGAGTCGCTGTTTCAAGATAGAACTCGTAATGAACTTCATACTTGTCGCCCATTTTAGTCGTTACCTTTGCGCTTCCTGTGCCTTTGCTTGTCATGCTATAAGTTTTTAGTGTAGTTTATTCGGGTTATCGAAGTTAAGTGGGTGTAGTGGGAGTGTTTAAGCTTTTATAAATAAGTTGTGTGCAATACTAAGACAAATCAACGTCGGTAACATTTCCACATTGGTCACAGTAATTAAATGTTAAATCCAAATATGAACCGTGTTTATCATCAATACCTATTTCTCTTTTATCCCAATGAATTGAATCTTTAGCACCACAAGCACTGCACACAACAACGTGTATAGTGCATGGCTTAGTTTCTGCTTGTTTGTTACTTTTGTTCATTTTATTAAGTTTTTTGATTGTTCGACAATTTGGTGCTATTTATACGCCACGACACCATACACGTGGCACGTTAGCAAACATTTGCCTCACGTTCGCTTAACCAATATTCGCTTCTTGTATTTGTACACAACCACCTTGCTGCTGATGAGCTGTCATGTCTAATTATTCTAACTAATTCACCAATATTAAACTGATGTCCATATATGCAATCTTTAACTTCAAGCACTTTACCAACGGCAAACGATTTGCTAACATCGGCTATAAAATCATTGCCGCGTTCTTGGTTTCCTAAAATTTTGTACTCTTTGCTCATGTCATTTCTAATTTAAAAGTTCAAGCGTTTTAATCGGCAACGCTTCATAGCCGTAATACGTTGTAGCACATACGCTCACTAAGTGTATTCTATAACAACAGCTTTAGTAGTTAAATACTCGTCATCATCTTCATTAAAAGCATCAATCCGTTCTGTGTCAAGCAATTCTTTTTCTTTAACAGTATATGCTACCATATAGTCAAATTCTTCTCCCTGCTGAATCATTACTTCTTTCTCAGGGTCTTGTTTTTTTAGTTCTTCAATTAAGTCTTTTACTTTCATTTCCATTCGCTTTACGATGCTACAACAATGGGTATGGTGAATAGCCCATTGAAGGCATCAGGTTAATATTTAAGTTTGTGGGTAGGGCTAATCACCATACCCGAGTCGTTATGCACCATAATCGGAAAGCATAATTTCATAGTCATGCATACAAGCATCAAGCAATTCAAATTCATCAGGGTCTTCATCTGTTTTACCAGTTTCAAGATATTCAATAGCAACATCATGTTCAAGTGTGCTTTGTCCTCTCGCTTCAAAGTGTCCTCTTTCAACTTTTAAAGCATCAATCAATTTTTGTTTTCTCTCATCCATTTGTTTAATAATTTACGGTGCATAACATCGTATATAGTTAATGCGCCAATGAAGGTCAGTGCTTAATTCAATCGTTTGTGGTAGGCGCACTAACCATATACCTACCGTTAGCAACTATTGTGTGCTTAAAAATCCATCTACAAACTCTTCTATTGTCATGCCTATATTGGCTTCTCCATTATCTCGAAAGTACTTGAAAAAAGCACACAACAGTGCCCTTCGGTTGCTAACATCGTGTATGCGTAAGGCTTCGAGTACGTATCTTTTAAGGTATGATATGTTTTCGGCTTGCTCATCTGTTAAGTCTAAATCCATAAACAATCCGTTGAATTGATTTTCAATGTTTTTCTGTTCGTTTGTCATTCTATTTAAGTTTATCGTTAATAAATCGCCCTACGCATACACGAGAGCCGTTATAGGACATTGCCGTATCTATTTGTATATTCCATATTATCGCTCTAAAATTACATATTCACCAAACGCATCATCAAATACTTGAACTAGATTCTCATAATC
>CAYGRX010000182.1:0-3504 GCA_964352365.1 uncultured Rickettsiales bacterium | reverse complement strand
ATCTTCTTCATGTAAGTAAATTGAAAATAATATTATTTTATTAATATTATTTTTTATTTCACTAAGATCATTTTTATCTTTAATAATTTTAAAATCTTCATTAATTAAAAAATTATTTTTTGGTTTTTTCTCATCGGAGATAGATTTTATTTCTTGAAATTCATTGAAATTCTTTTTTTCTAGGTTTTTAATTAATGATTTAAATCCATGTTTATTTAAAAATTCAAACAACTCATTAGTTTTAGGTTCTTTAATTAATAGCTCTTCAAAATCTTCAATTACAGGAACTTCAAAATCTAGCTTAGCTAATTCACGGGACATTAAAGCTTGTCCTTTATTTTCCATTAGGGTTTCGCGTCGTTTATTCTGCTTTATATTAACGGCATTTTCTAGAATACCTTCTAGGTCGCCATATTCTTTAATTAAATCAGCTGCAGTTTTTGGACCGATTCCTGGTACTCCAGGGATATTATCAACGCTATCTCCCATTAGTGATAGAACATCTAAAACCTTTTTTGGTTCAACTCCAAATTTTTTAAGAACCTCATCTTCGCCAATCACCAAATCTCTCATTGGGTCATACATTTTTGTGCTCTTAGTTATTAATTGCATTAAATCTTTGTCAGAGGAAACAATTGTAACTTCAATTTGCTCTGCTTCCGCTTTTTTTGTGTAGGTTGCGATTATATCATCGGCTTCAAAACCTTCAACTTGGAGGCTTTTTATATTCATTGCGTCGCTTGCATCCCTAATTAATGCAAATTGCGGAATTAAATCTTCAGGTGGTTCTGGTCTGTTTGCTTTATAGTCGGCAAATATTTCGTTACGAAAAGTTTTTCTGCCAGCATCAAAAGCGATTAGCATATAAATTTTTTCTGCCTGTGATGTATGAATTCTATTTTGCAATTTTGTTAGCATATTAGTGAAACCATAAACTGCGCCTACGGGTGTTCCCTCGGAGTTTGTCAGTGGTGGCATAGAGTGATATGCGCGAAATAAATAGCTATAGCCATCTATAATAAAAAGTTTCTTTTTAACTTTTTTATCTTCCATGAGAATACTGGTTTTATGGGTTTTGGGGTGGGTAGCTGTTGTTAGTCGTCTTGTTTAACTGTGTAAATTAGATCATTCAATTTACCTGCTTTTTCAAAGGTTTCATCTAATTTGAAGTATAGGGAGGGGATCCTTTTTATATGCATTTTTCTGCCAATTTGGCCTTTGATTTTTCCTGCCATTGCATTTAGTACATCACATACAGTATCAACGCTTCGCCCAGCAAGTGGAGCGAAATAAACTGTCGCATTCCTCATGTCAGGGCTAACTTGCACTTCTGAGATGGTTATATCTATTGTGGCAAAAGTTTTCGGATCATAAATATCCTGTTTAATGAAAATTTCAGACAGAATAGTTTTTATTTCCTGACCTACTTTTAACTGCCTTGTTGAGGGTAATTTCATTTTTATTAACCGTGATAATTAGATAAATATAATAATTATAATGAAACTATTTTTTATCAGCTGCTAGAGTTCTTTGCTCTTCAACAACTTCATATGCTTCAATCACGTCACCTTCTTTAATGTCTTCATAGTTTTCAAAGGCCATACCACATTCGTAGCCTTCTTTAACTTCGGTAACTTCTTCCTTGAAGCGTTTTAGGGTTTTTAACTTACCTTCGTGAATAACTACTCCATCACGAACAAGTCTAACTCCTGCGCCACGTTTCACTAGCCCTTCGGTAACTTTACAACCGCCAACTTTACCAGTTTTAGTAATTTTAAATACGTTAAGTATTTCTGCATTTCCTAAAAATACCTCTCTTACAATTGGAGAAAGGAGGCCAGTTACAACGCCTTTAATATCATCAATTAAGTTATAAATGATATTGTAATATTTTATGTCTACATTTTCCTTTTCTGCCAAAACTTTTGCATTTGCTTCAGCTCTAACGTTAAAGCCAAATACCATTGCATTTGTAGCTAAACCAAGTTGTACATCAGACTCTGTAATTGCACCTGCGGCTGAGTGAACAACTTTAATAGTAACTTCTTCACCTTCAATTTTTTCAATAGCGCCATTAATTGCTTCACTGGATCCATGAACATCTGTTTTAATAATAACATTAAATTCTTTACCTGATCCACTAGCTTTACTAAATAAAGATTCAATTCCACCAGCTTGATTTGATTTGTTTTTCTCAACGAGTTCAAGTTTTTTACGATACTCTACAACATCACGAGATTCTTTTTCGTTAACAGTGCATGCAAAAACTTCACCTGCGTTAGGAGCTTCGTCAAAACCTAATACCTCAACTGGCTTAGATGGGCCCGCTTCTTCAATTGATTCGCCATGCTCATCAGATAATGATTTTATTTTGCCCCATGCAGTTCCTGCGCAAATTATGTCACCAACTTTCAAAGTGCCTCTTTGTACTAATAGGCTTGAAACAACACCTTTACCTTTGTCAATTCTAGACTCAATAACCGTACCACGTGGGCGTTGTGTTGGGCTTGCTTTTAGGTCTAGCATTTCAGCTTGTAATAAAACTGCCTCAAGTAATTTATCTAAGTTAGTGCCTGCCTTTGCAGAGATTTCAACTAGCTGAACGTCACCTCCAAATCCTTCGGTAACTACTTCATGTTGCAGAAGGTCATCTTTAATTCTCTGGGAATTAGCATCTGGTTTGTCAATTTTATTAACAGCAACAATAATTGGTACTCCAGCGGCCTTTGCGTGACTTATAGCTTCAATTGTTTGTGGCATGATCCCGTCGTCAGCAGCTACTATTAAAATAACAATGTCAGTTACATTTGCGCCACGTGCACGCATTTCTGTGAATGCCGCGTGACCTGGTGTATCGATGAATGATATTTTTTGACCATCATCCATAGTTACTTGGTATGCTCCAATATGTTGAGTTATACCGCCAGCTTCGCCAGAAGTGACATTTGTTTTTCTAATTGCATCAAGTAAAGAAGTTTTTCCATGATCTACATGCCCCATTACAGTTACAACTGCTGGTCTTGGAGCTAAATCTTCTTCTTCAATAATTTCTTCTTTTAAAATATCTTCAATGTCAGAATCTAAAACTCTTTTAGGTGTGTGGTTAAATTCACTAACAATAAGCTCGGCTGTATCTGCGTCAATCTCGTCTCCAGCACGGTTCATCATACCTAGTTTCATTAGCTCTTTAATTACATCCTGTGAACGAACGGCCATTCTATTAGCCAGTTCTTGTACGGTTATAATTTCAGGTATGATAATTTCTCTAGTTTTGAAAGCTTGTTCGCCTGAGCCACTAGATTTTTTATGCTTCTTTCTATGTCTTTGGATTGAAGCTAGGCTTCTAACTTTTTCATCACCATCAAAATCTAGAGCTTTTGAAATAGTAAGTTTTTGAAGTCTCTTTTCAGTGCCGCCACCTTTTGGCTTACCACCTAATAGTCGTTTTTTGTTTTCAATTTCTTTTTCTAATGCTTCTTTTGCATTTTGAGGTTCGTCATCACT
>CAYGRX010000181.1:0-3537 GCA_964352365.1 uncultured Rickettsiales bacterium | reverse complement strand
ATTGAAGGGCGTAAAAAGAATGTTTTCATTAAAGTCTATGATGGAATTTTTAAAAGGAATTTTAAAAATAGTAGTAGTAACTTTCGCCGCTTATTTAGTTTTTGCCGCAGAAATTGAGTCTATCGTTCAATCCCCAAACCTTAGTATAATTGGCATTATTAAACTAATGGGAAGTATAGGGTTTAAAATAGTTTTTGCAGCAGCGGTCTTAATGTTTTTAATCGCAGCTGTAGACTACACATATCAAAAATTTGAGTATATGAAGTCTTTAAGAATGACTAAGCAGGAAATTAAAGAAGAATACAAACAAAGTGAGGGTGATCCACAAATTAAAGCAAAACTAAAACAAATTAGAGAAGAGCGTGCAAGACGCAGGATGATGTCTTCAGTAGCTGATGCGAATGTAGTTATTAGAAACCCAACACACTATGCCGTTGCCTTAAAATACGTTCAAAATGAAATGACTGCACCTGTAGTTGTAGCACTTGGCATTGATGACATAGCAATGAGAATTATTAAACTTGGTGAAGAACACAAAGTTCCTATTATTACAAACCGTTCTCTAGCAAGAGCATTATATGAAACGGCAGAACTTGATGAAGAAATACCATTAGAGCATTATAAAGCAGTTGCTGAAATTATTGCATACGTTTTTGGCTTGAGGAAGAAAAGCGCATAAGGTATAATAGAACCAATAGTCCGCATTAATTATTACAGGTAAGATTGAAAATGTCTGAATCTTTTACAGAAAAATTTGCTAAGAAAAAAACCCCTTTAACTGAAAAGGCAGAAAAAACAAAAAGAAGAGGTGCAGCTGAACGTACTAATGAAGATGATAAAAAATCTTTCATGGATCATGTCATAAACTCTCGTGGTGACCTTTGTTATAAGGTTACAGGCAAGGATATAACTGATAGAGTCGCTTGGTATTTCGTTCTAGTCGATAAAGATAAAAAAGAAGCTTTTTTAAAACATGAAGAAGGTGACAGTTATAACCTAGAAGATTACGGTAAGATTATAGTTTCGGGTTATGGCGAGGATGTTCCAGAAGATGTACAAGAAATGCTGAAAGAGAAATACGGGTTCGATAACTTCTAAGTTTGGTTGTTTTAACTTTTATCTAAGAGTTGTTATTATTTATTTAGCCAAAGCTTCTTTTTGAGCCTCTATAATTTCTGACACGCCTTTTTTAGCGAGAAGGAAAAGTTTTGCAAATTCCTCTTCCTCAAAAGCGAAATCTTCAGCAGTACATTGAATTTCTACAATTTTTCCTGAACCCGTTAGAATAAAATTTCCATCAGCTTCAGCGTTACTATCCTCATCATAATCAAGGTCTAAAACCGGCTTTCCATGGTATATGCCACATGAAATTGCAGCAAGACTATCTGTAATAGGATCTGTATTAATTACGTAATTATCTAATAAGTTTTGAACCGCAAGTTTAAGAGCAACATAACCCCCTGAAATTGAAGCAGTACGCGTTCCTCCATCAGCATTTATAACATCACAATCAATTGTTATAACTCTCTCTCCAAGCTTTTTAAGGTCAACAACAGCACGAAGGCTTCTACCAATTAAACGTTGTATTTCAATGGTCCTACCAGATTGCTTACCTTTTGCTGCTTCACGTGACATACGAGTATGAGTTGAGCGTGGCAACATGCCATACTCCGCTGTAACCCAACCTTTACCCATTCCCCTGAGCCAAGGTGGGGTTTTATTATCAATAGATGCAGTGCACAGCACTTTTGTATTACCAAAAGATATCATACAGCTCCCTTCTGCATACTCACTAACGTTAGTTTCTATTTTTAGGGTTCTTAGTTGGTCATTATGTCTTTTTGAAGGGCGCATAAATATACTTGAATTTTTTTGTTTAAAGACTAATTAATACTGCATACATGTAACATAAACAACTATAGTTATGACAGAAAATAAAAAAAACAATTTAGACAAAACCTCAACAGAAAACGAAGTGAACGAAGAAGAAATTGCTGAAGCTCTAGAAGAGGCTGAGGATACAGTTGAAGAAGAGGTGAATATTGAGCTTAGCCCTGATGAGCAAATTCAAGACCTAGAAGATAGAAATTTGAGACTTCTAGCAGAAATGCAAAATTTGCGTGGCCGAAACCAAAAAGATATGAAAGAAGCTAGAGAGTATGCAATTGCAGGATTCGCGCAAGATATGCTTACCATTTTGGAAAACCTTAATAGGGCTAAAGATAATATTCCTGTGGAAGAAGAAAATGAGGTTTTCAAGCAATTAGTTGTTGGTATTGATTTAGTTAGAGAAGAGGTAATTAGAACTTTTGCAAAACATGGGATTGAAAGAGTCGCACCAGAGCCAGGTGATGATTTTGATTATAAATTCCACCAAGCTTTAGTGCAAATTCCCACAAATGAGGTTGCAGATGGCAAAGTAGCACAACTTATACATGCTGGATATACCATTAAAGATAGAATTTTAAAGCCAGCTATGGTTGGGGTTGCTAAAGCAGCACCAGAAGCAAATGATAGACCTGAAGAAGCATCCGACGAAAAAGAAAAGTCAGCTTAATTTTATGAGTAAAACTTTAAAAAATGATCTTTGTATATTATACACTACATTCACTAGTAAAGCTGAAGCAGAAGAAATATGTACAAAATTATTGGAACAAAAACTCATAGCCTGCGCTAACATCATGAGTAAATCTGAATCAATTTATATTTGGGATGGAGATATTTGTAATGAAACGGAATACCCCACAATAATAAAAACTACTAACAACTATTTTGAGCGGGTTTCGAAAGAAATAAAGGATGCCCATAGCTATGATACTCCTTGTCTTATAAAAATAAAAATTGAAGATGGTGAAGCCGAATACCTTAAATGGCTTGAAAAGTCTGTAAAGAAAAGCTAAATGCTTATTCGTAATAATTGGATAGAAATTTCATGGTATCAAATGTAGTAATTGTAGAGTCACCAGCAAAGTGCAAAACAATTAATAAATATCTAGGTAAAGACTATAAAGTTTTAGCCAGCTATGGCCATATTAGAGACTTACCTTCAAAGAATGGTTCCGTTGATCCCGAGAAGGATTTTTCCATGGAATATGTTGTTCCTAAAGAATCTAGCAAACGCTTGAAAGAAATTAAAGATGCCATGAAAGGTGCAGATAGGTTAATCCTCGCAACAGATCCCGATCGTGAAGGGGAAGCTATTTCTTGGCATGTTTACGATGCCCTTGTTGACAGCAAAGCAATTACAAAAAATACTGAAGTTCAACGAGTTAGTTTTAATTCCATTACTAAGAAGGCTGTAATGGATGCGATTGCTAACCCTAGAGAGCTGGATATGAATCTAGTAAATTCACAGCAAGCAAGACGAGCGTTAGATTATTTGGTTGGGTTTACACTTTCCCCAGTTTTGTGGAGAAAGTTACCTGGTAGCAAAAGCGCTGGCCGTGTACAATCTGTAGCACTTAGACTTATATGTGAACGTGAAACTGAAATTGAAAAATTCAATCCAGTTGAATATTGGAGCATCAAAAGTATTTT
>CAYGRX010000180.1:0-3539 GCA_964352365.1 uncultured Rickettsiales bacterium | reverse complement strand
TATCTATATGGCACATTCTTGGGAAAAATCATATCCAAAAAATAAAAAATGGGATTTGAATATTCAGGGGAAAGTCATACCTGAAATTTTGAACTATGCAGTTGATAATTTTCCTAACAAAACAGCAATAGATTTTTTAGGAAAAACATACAATTATAAAGAGTTATCTGAACAAGTTAAAAATGCTAAAAATGCCTTTATTAAAATAGGTGTAAAAAAGGGAACTAAGGTCGGTATTTTTTTACCAAATTGCCCAAACTTTATAGTGTCATATTATGGAGTTTTAGAAGCCGGGGGAGTTGTAGTAAATTGCAGCCCTTTATATTCAGAACCTGAATTAGAGCATTTACTTAATGATTCTGACTGTGAAATTCTGGTTACAATTGATGTTAATTTACTTTATCCAAAAGCAAAGAATTTATTAGATAAATCAATATCTAAACAGAACAAGTTAAAGCAATTGATTACATGCAGGTTACAAGATTCCCTCCCCTTTCCAAAGAATATTTTATACCCCATTTTTAAAAGCAAAGACAAATCTCATATTCACACTAGTGATATTGAACATGAGTGGAATAGCTTTATGAAATTGGGTAAAAATGCTGATGATTTACAAGTAAAAATTTCAGTAAATGATACGGCAGTTATTCAATATACTGGTGGAACAACTGGCCTACCAAAAGGGGCTGAATTAACACATAAAAATTTATATATTAATGCTGCACAAAGCAAAGAATATGCAATTAATTACCCAGATGGAACTGGATCAATGTTAACTGTTCTTCCGCTATTCCATGTATTCGCAATGACAACTGCAATGAATTTAGGAATTTTAACCGCATCAACATTAATTTTACACCCTAGGTTTGAAGTTGATAAAGTTTTAAAGGATATTCACAAAAAAAGACCTACTGGTATGCCCGGTGTTCCAGCTATGTATAATGCAATAAATAATTATAAAAGCTTGGAAGAATATGACTTAACCAGTTTAAAAATTTGTGTTTCTGGCGGCGCTCCCCTACCCGCTGAGGTAAAAAGAAATTTTGAAAAACTAACTGGGTGCGTTTTAGTTGAAGGCTATGGACTAACCGAAACATCACCAGTTGTTGCTTGCAATCCTGTTGGCGAATTAAATAAAGAGGGCTCTATCGGCCTGCCCTTTCCTGACACTGAACTTTTTGTAGTAGATTTAGAAAACCCCGAAAAAGTTTTACCAAGTGGAGAGAAAGGCGAACTTTGCATAAAGGGACCACAAGTTATGAAGGGTTACTATAATAAGCCTAAGGAAACTAAAAACGTAATGAGAGCTGATGGCAGCTTAAGAACTGGTGACGTTGCAATTATGGATGATGAAGGTTATTTTTTTATTGTGGATAGAATAAAAGAAATGATAATTTGTGGTGGCTTTAAGGTTTACCCAAGACATGTCGAAGAGGTATTATATAAATATCCATCTATTATGGAAGTTGCCGTAATTGGTGTTCCAGATGAAGCCAGAGGTGAGATCGTAAAGGCCTGTATAGCTTTAAAGAATGGGGCAACGGCTGATAAACAAGAAATTATAGATTTCTGCAAAACTAACCTAGCAAAACATGAAGTTCCGAAAGAAATTGAATTTTTTAATGAGTTACCAAAGTCACCCATTGGAAAGATATTGAAAAAAGAACTTAAATAGTTATTTTTAGACTCAATATACATATCTCAATTATTGGATTTTAAATAATGTCACATAACAGCTTCGGAAAAATTTTTAAATTTACCACTTGGGGGGAAAGCCATGGAAAAGCAATTGGAGCAGTTGTTGACGGAGTTCCGCCACTTATAGAATTAAGCGAAGAGGATATTCAGCCATATTTAGAAAAAAGAAAACCTGGACAAAGCAAGTTCACTACGCAAAGACAAGAAGGAGATGAAGTTGAAATCATGTCTGGAGTTTTTGAAGGAAAAACCACAGGGACACCAATTTCATTGATAATTTGGAACTCAGACCAAAGGTCAAAGGACTACGGGGATATTGTTGAAAAATTCAGACCGGGCCATGCAGATTACACATACCATCATAAATATGGAATTCGTGATCATAGAGGCGGAGGAAGGTCATCAGCTCGCGAAACTGCAATGCGCGTTGCCGCAGGTGGTATTGCGAGAAAAATTTTAGGTGATAAAATACAAATTAGAGCGGCATTAATTGAGATGGGAAAACACTCCATAAACCGAGACAACTGGGATTGGGAGCAGATTAACCAAAACCCATTTTTTTCACCAGATGCCGAATCCGTTCCAATTTTCGAAGAATATTTGAACAAAATTAGAAAGGACGGCTCATCAGTTGGGGCAACCATTGAAGTTGTAGCAAGCGGAGTTCCAGTTGGCTGGGGAGAGCCAGTCTATGGTAAATTGGATTCGGATTTAGCACAAGCAATGATGACAATAAACGCAGTAAAGGGCGTAGAGATTGGTTTGGGCATGGACGCCGCAAGAACGGTTGGTGAGATTAACTCCGACCAAATTAGAGCTAACAAAAACTTCCCTAATGGGGCAGAATTTTTGAGTAATTCAGCAGGTGGCGTGTTAGGCGGTATTTCAACTGGACAGGATATTGTCGTAAGGTTTTCAGTAAAGCCTACAAGCTCCATGTTAAAGCCAATGAAAACCATTGATAAAGCTGGCAATGATACTGAAATTATTACCAAAGGTAGACATGACCCGTGCGTAGGAATTAGAGCTGTACCAGTTGGCGAGGCAATGATGGCATGCGTATTGGCCGATCATATGCTTAGGCATAGGGCACAGATTGGTTAATATCTATATATTTTAGTAAATTGACTAAGTGTTTAAACTTGTTTGCTGAACTGGACCTGAGATAACAGCTTCAATATAAGATGCCGCGCTTGGTATGTCATTAGCACCATTAGGGCATTCATTACAGGCATAGGCTGGCCCATCAACATTTGAAAGAGTGTCTACAGTGTTAACAAAAGCATTAAATGCAACACCAGCACCAAAAATTTTAGCGACAACTTCAATTGTCTTGTTTACTGCTTCGCGTTCTTCAAGTTCACGCTCTTTATGCTCCGTCACATCTTCCTGAGTAACTTGTGAAGGCTCCTTATTAAACCTTTCAGCCGCTTCTAATTGATCTTTGCTATAAGCAGCATTTGGTGCCGCAGCTGCCATTAGTGGTTCATTATCAGCAACAGCGTGCGCTCCATTTGCTTGAACTACGTTAGCGCCTGAACTTTCTACCCTTTCTTCAACATTTTGCCCTTGTGAAGCAATGTCCCTGACATCTTTATCATTTCTATCATAATTTGGTGTTGTTGCAGTGTTAGCCATATTAGCATTTGCCAAATTATTCTCGATATCTGCCTCACGCATAGCGTCAGCTATAGTTTGCATTTCTTTATCTTGCTTATATTCTTCAGACATAATTTTTTCCTCAATATAAAATATTATAGCAGATAAAGGTTAAGAAAAGGTTAAGAAGCTTGGATTTTAGAAAAATTTTATTAATAAAGTTGTTAACGCAAAACTAAGCG
>CAYGRX010000179.1:0-3541 GCA_964352365.1 uncultured Rickettsiales bacterium | reverse complement strand
CACTTAACCGTGAACAATCTGAATTTGTAAAATCCGTTGTAAGTGAATACATTTCTTCTGGCGCAGCCGATAATTTTGAACCAGAAGTAAAAGGCGGAGCTATACCATTGACTATTCTTTACGGCTCTGAATCTGGAAACTGCGAACAACTTGCAGCAGAGGCTGGAAAACGTGCAAAGAAACTTGGTTTCAAACCCCAAGTTATAGATATGTTTGATGCAACTATTGCAAGCCTTAAAGAAACAGAAAATGTACTCTTTTTTTTAGCAACTTGGGGGGAAGGTGACCCTCCTGAGCGAGCTGAAGAGTTTTATAACGCTTTCATGGCAGACAACAATCGCGAAAAATTAGAACAATTGAACTACGCGGTTTGCGCACTTGGTGACTCTTCTTACGTGGATTTTTGTGAAGTTGGCAAAAAGCTAGATGTTAAAACCGAAAGTTTAGGTGCAAATAAAGTTTTAGACAGAATCGATTGTGATGTAGATTTCCAAGAAATTGCATCAAATTGGACGGATGAAGCTTTAAATAGCTTACTTGTTGCAAATGGAATTGATGTTTCAGAGATTGAAACAAACACTGAGCCTGTATTCGATTTTGCAAAATTTTTTGGGGCAACTGAATATACACCACAAGCACCTTTTGTCGCAGAAATTTCTGAGAAAGTAATTTTAAATGACATTGGATCATCAAAAGAAACATACCATTTTTCTATATCGCTAGAAGGTTCTGGATTAGAGTATAAAGTTGGGGACAGTTTAGGTGTTATACCAGAGAATGACCCAGAAATGATTGAAGAAATTTTATCTTCTTTAGAGCTAACAGGTAATGAACAAGTTGGCGGCAAGGCATTACGTGACTTGATGCAATTTGATTATGACATCAACGCGCTTACAAAACCAGTTATTGAAGCTTATGCTAAGCTTACTAATAATGAAAAATTAATTACCCTAGTTGGCGCTAAAAATTTAAATGAATTTACCTATGGCCGTGAAATTATAGATTTATTGCAAGAATATCCAGCTGAAGGCGACAATAAGATTAATGCTGAACAATTCGTTTCTATTTTAAGAAAAATACCACCAAGATTATATTCTATTGCTTCAGCTCAAGAAGAAGTTGGTGAAGAAGTTCATTTGACGGTGGCTATAGTTCGTTATGATTCAAATGGCAGAAAGCGTAATGGTGTTGCTTCAACTCACCTAGCAGATAGACTAGAAGTTGGTTCAAAAGTTAAGGTTTATCCAAAAACTAACAATAATTTTAGACTGCCAGAAAACTCTAATACACCTGTAATTATGGTGGGTCCAGGAACTGGTGTTGCACCATTTAGAGCGTTCATGCAAAAGCGTAGTGCTGATAATGCAAATGGTAAAAACTGGCTGTTTTTCGGTGACCAACACTTCCTTCATGATTTTTTATATCAAATTGAATGGCAAGATTATTATAAAAGTGGATTGCTAACCAAGTTTGATGCAGCTTTCAGCCGTGATACACCTGAGAAAGTCTACGTTCAAAACAAAATGTGGGACAAGCGTGAAGAGCTTTTCAAATGGCTTGAAGAAGGGGCTTATTTCTATGTTTGCGGTGATGAATCTCGTATGGCAAAAGATGTTGATGCAATGTTACACAAGTTAATTTCAGATACATCAGGCAAAGGTGATGAGTTTGCAACTGAATATGTTGCAGGCTTAAAGAAAAGCGAACGTTATTTGAAGGACGTATATTAGGATAAAATTATGTCAGATAAAAAAATAAATATTCCTGTTGGAAAAACTCATAATGAAGGCTTGAAAGATGAGTCTAATTATTTACGTGGAAACCTTGTTGAAAATTTGAAAATTGCAATTGATGGTTCAGTTAGTGAAGATGATGCCCAACTAACAAAGTTTCACGGCACTTATATGCAAGATGACCGTGATCTGCGTGCAAACCGTCGTAAAAAATTTTTGGATAAAGCATATAGCTTTATGATTCGCGTTCGCGTTCCTGGTGGTTTGTGTGATTCACGCCAATGGTTACATATGGATTACATTGCGGATAATTACGCGAATGGAACAATTAAGCTTACAACGCGTCAAGCATTTCAGTTCCATGGTGTAATTAAAAATAACCTTAAAAAAACTATGCAGGAAATTAACTCTGTATGTTTAGATACGGTTGCAGCATGCGGGGATGTGAATCGTAATGTAATGTGCAACCCAAACCCTTATGAGTCTAAACACCACCCTGAGGTTCAGCAACTGGCACAAGATATATCAGATCACTTAACCCCTCAAACTGGCGCTTATCACGAAATTTGGCTTCAAGATAGAGATGAAAATGGTGAGCTAAAACTTTTCGAAACATCCAAAGCAATTAAAGATGTTCTAGAACGTAGAAAAAATAATACTACCGATGAAGAAGAGCCAATTTATGGGAAACTTTATCTTCCACGTAAATTTAAAATAGTTATTGCAGTTCCACCTTCAAATGACGTAGATATTTTTGCGCATTGCTTGGGTTATATCGCAATTATTGAAGATGGAAAATTAATTGGCTACAACATCACTGTTGGCGGAGGCATGGGAATGACTCATGGGGACACAGATACCTTCCCACGTACCGCGGAAGTTATGGGTTTCTGCACTCCAGATCAAGCAGTTGCAGTGGCTGAAGCAGTTGTTATTACCCAGCGTGACAACGGGAATAGAGATAACCGTAAACGCGCAAGGTGCAAATATACTGTGGAAGATATGGGTTTAAAAGCCTTCCGCGAATATACGGAAAAAACTCTAGGTTATAAACTTCAAGAAGCTAAGCCTTTCAAGTTTGATGATAGAGGCGAGCGTTACGGCTGGACAAAAGGCACGGACAATAAATGGCATTACACTATGTATCTTGAAAATGGACGTGTTAAAGACACTGAAAATTTCAAAATGAAAACCGGCTTAAGAGAAATTGCCAAAATTCATAAAGGTGATTTCCGTCTTACAAATAATCAGGGTTTAATTATTGGCTCTGTTGCAGATTCTAACAGACCAGAAATTGAAAAATTATTAAAGGAATATGGTTTAGATGATTTGAGCCAATCTGGTTTGCGTAAAAACTCAATGGCTTGCGTTGCCTTACCAACTTGTGGCTTATCTTTGGCGGAAAGTGAAAGATATTTACCAGATTTAATTACGCTAATCGAAAAAGAATTTGCTGATGTTGGCCTGCGCGATAAGGAAGTTGTGATTCGCATGACAGGTTGCCCGAATGGTTGCGCCCGCCCTTATTTAGCAGAAATTGGTTTTGTAGGAACAGGCCCGAACAGATATAATTTATATCTTGGGGCCGCGCATAATGGTGAGCGTTTAAATAAACTTTATCTAGAAAGCGTTTTAGATGCTGATGTTCCTGAAATCCTTCGCCCAATCATTCAAGATTATGCAAAAAACCGTGAAGATGGCGAGCATTTTGGTGACTTCGTGATACGCGCGGGCTATGTGAATGAAACCACCGCTGGCAATCAGTTTCACTCTGACACGGGTGCGCTTAAAGCGAGTTAGGTCACAAT
>CAYGRX010000178.1:0-3554 GCA_964352365.1 uncultured Rickettsiales bacterium | reverse complement strand
TAACTGCATCTACTAGAAGCCCAGAAAATTATAATGCTGACCTAGCAAATATGATTCGTTATGGGGCATCTCCTCGTGCTTCAATTGCTTTGTTAAAATGTGCAAAAGCAAAAGCATTTCTTGAAGGGGCGGAGTTTGTTGCTCCTCATCATGTTCAAGCGGTTGCTTACGAAGTTTTACGCCATAGAATCGCTCCTTCATTTGAAGCTGAGGCAGATAATATTTCAACTGATGATATTATAGATCAATTTTTGCAAGGTGTTGGAGTTGGGTAATTTTTGACTCAAAACAAATATATCTATTAATGCTGAAAAACTATTATGCTTTTGCCTGATTTTAAAGATCTACTTACCTTAGAAAATTCTGCTAACAATTTGAGCAAGAATTTAATCAAGTCCTCAGTGAATCAACTTTCAGGAAATTATCTTTCTCATTTCAAGGGGCAGGGCATGGAATTTGCTGAAGTTCGTGCATATAGCTATGGTGATGACCCGAGAAATATTGATTGGCGTGTAAGTGCAAGAAGCGATGAAACTTATGTAAAAACTTTTCAAGAAGAAAGGCAAAGAGATGTTATGGTTGTTGTGGATAATAACGATTATATGCGCTTTGGCACTAAATCAACTTTCAAAAATGTTCAGGCTGCTAGGATTGCAAGTTTATTGTCTTTCGCAGCTAATAAAAATTCAGATAAAGTAGGGTTTTATATTTTTGGCAATAGGAAAAATCGTTATGAATATTTTAAACCTAAATCATCTAAAAATTCTGTTTTAAGGGGCTTGAAAAGCCTTTGTGATAGTAAAGAATATAAAGATAATTATTCATTAGAAGGTGCTCTATTTAATCTTAGAAGACTTGATGCAAATCCAAATATTATTTTTATAATTTCAACTTTTAGAGATTTTTCTGATGAGTTGGAAAAACAACTCTTTTTCTATAATAAGAAAGCACAAATTGTTCTGGTAAATATTCTGGATGATAGTGATGAGATTATTCCTGATGTAGGAAGACTTGTTTTAAAATATGGAGAAAGAAGGTTTCTTTTAAACACATCAAATAAAAAAGGCATGGAAACATATAGAGATAATTTTCTCCAAAAGCAGGATAAATTAAAAAAAATTGCGTCTAAAGTTTCGGCCAAAATTATAAACATAAACACGAAAGATAACCCATTTAAAAAACTAGCAATGGGGTTATCACAGAGATAAATATGATTGACGATTTTGAAAAAATTATTTTATCTAAAGTAAAGGATGTAGAGCCTTTGGTAGGTGTATCTATGTTTCCTTTAGCATTAGGTTGGTGGATAGTAATTTTTTTAATATTTACTATGTTAGTTTGGTTTATATATGGCAAAGTTTTAAGCTATTTTTATACTAAAACTTGGCGATATTCAGTTTCAAGAAAGCTAGATAAAATAGTAGAAAATTTAGAAGTTAAAAATATAAAAGATTCAATTAAAGTAATTACAGATATATTAAAGCGCTCAGCAATAAAACGTTATAGTAGGGAAGAAGTTGCCTCATTAAATGGCGATAAATGGATTGAGTGGCTAGAAATAAGAGATTTGAAAAATCTAAACTGGAAGAAACATTCCGACCTTTTGAAAAATTATCCTTACATGCCTGAATATAAAATTCAGGCAAAGGAAAAGGAAATTAAAGAGTTGGTATCAACAATAAAAGAGTGGTTATAAAAACAGATGTTTCAGTTTGAATACCCATATTTAATATTATTAGTGCTTTTACACCCAGTAATATTTTTTATTTTTAAATCATCTTCTGCGGGTAAAACTGGCTTGCCAACAATTTTTAATCCTAACATAAAGCCACTTGCTAAAGCGTTTGGCCATAAAACATCGAGTGATTTTAAATCCGCTCGCTTTAATTTCATTTTGTTTTTAATTTGGGTTGCATTGGTGTTTGCAATAATGAGTCCGCAAAATGTAAAAAAACTTTCAAAAACATATGTTAAGGGATACGATATTGTTATGGCGATTGACCTTTCTCGTTCAATGTTGGTTCAAGATTTTATTCAACAGGGAGATGAAAGAAACCGTTTGGATGTAGTAAAACAAGTTGCTAAAAAATTTATATTAAATCGTCAGGGAGATAGAATTGCACTTGTTGCTTTTGGCGATGATGCTTATTTACAATCCCCACTTACATTTGATAACTCGGTGATTGCATCAATGTTAGAAAATTCAGCAGTTGGGCTTGCGGGTAATTCGACGGCTATTGGCGATGCAATTGCACTTTCAATTAAAACATTGAAAGATAGGCCAGATGCATCTCGTGTAATTATTCTATTAACGGATGGCTCCAACACAGCGGGTAAAATTCAGCCATTAGAAGCAGCAAGTTTTTCAAAAGAGTTTGGTATTAAAATATATTCTATAGGTATTGGCAAAAAATCTGAAAAAGGTTTTTTCCAAAAAAATAATAACATTGATGAAACCACTTTAAAGAAAATTTCAGAATATACTGGCGGTAGTTATTTTAATGCTGAAGACGAAGCCAGCTTGGAAAAAGTTTACAAAAAAATTAACGAAATGGAAAAAACTGAATCCGAAGTGATAGATATTGTTATTAGAGAGCAGTTATTTCACATACCATTAAGAATTGCGATAGCACTATTGTTTTTAAGAATTTTACTTAACTTTAAATGGGTGAGATTATACTCACTTATTAAAAATCAGAACATATTTAGCTAATGTCAGAAATTATAAATAGCTTTTCATATACAGATTTTCATTTTGAAAATCCCGCATATTTGTATTTAAGCTTATTTTTAGGACTTTTTTTAATTTTAGAATTTTTTCCAGGAAGGAGATATAGTTTTTCCATTACCAAATTAAAGCAGTTTATTGACGAAAATCTTATTCCGCATTTGCTTCAAGGTAGTGAAAATAAGGCTAAGAACGTAATTAAAATATTCTATATTCTAATTATTTGCTTACTTATGATTCTTGCACTTGCAAACCCAAGGTGGAATTATAAAGAGATTGAATCTTTTGATCCAAATGTAAATATAGTTTTTGCAATAGACCTTTCAAAATCTATGGATGCAGAAGATGAAAAGCCTTCGAGGTTAGCCAGAGTAAAACAAGAGATAAGCGATATTTTAGATAATATTGATGGTGCAAATATTGGCTTGATAGGCTTTGCAAATCAATCCTATCTAATATCTCCATTAACCTCAGACTATGAAACAGTTAAATATTTTATTTCAAATATTTCAACTGACATTATTGAGTTCCAAGGTTCTAATATTTCATCTGCAATAAAACAGGCGAATGTAATATTGAGTAACTATAATTCAGCTATTAACTATTTAGTTGTAATGTCTGACGGGGATTTTGAATCCCAAGAAAATATGGCTAAATATAGAGTTGAACTTAAAAATGCTAAATTAATTAGCTATGGTTTTGGTAGTAATAGAGGTGCGCCAATTAAACAAAAGGATGAAAGCCTAATCAAAGAAAATGGCAAGATTGTTATTTCAAAATATAATTCAGATAACATGATTAACCTTTCAGGTGCAGGAAATTATAT
>CAYGRX010000177.1:0-3570 GCA_964352365.1 uncultured Rickettsiales bacterium | reverse complement strand
GAGCCACCAAAGTCAATAGGGCAGGCATACGAAACAGCAAAGCTGGGCTTAAAGACAATTACAAAAATGAAGCCAAAGACAACTTCAAAAGCCCCTTGCCAAGAAATTGTGTTTAAAGGTGATGAAGTTGATTTGTCTGCGTTTCCAATTCAAAAATGTTGGCCAGAGGATATCTCTCCTCTAATCACTTGGCCTTTGATAGTTACTGAGGGGCCTAATAGACAGGATAGTGAAGATAGTTATAATCTTGGCATATACAGGATGCAACCAATTGAGCGTAATAAAACAATTATGCGCTGGTTAAAGCATCGTGGTGGAGCGCAACATCATGCAAGGTGGAAAAAATCTGGTAAAAAAGATAGGTTTCCAGCGGCCGCTGTTATTGGTGCTGATCCTGGTGTTACTCTGGCTGCAGTTACTCCAATACCTGATAATTTGAGTGAATATGAGTTCGCTGGTTTGCTTAAAAATGAGCCTGTTGAATTAGTTAAATGCAAAACCATTCCTTTGAAAGTTCCTGCAAATGCGGAGATAGTTTTGGAGGGTTATGTTAGTCTTGAAGATTATGCAAAAGAAGGGCCTTTTGGTGATCATACTGGCTTTTATAATTCAGTAGAAAAATTCCCCATTTTTGAAATTACAGCAATTACAATGCGTAAAGATGCAATCTACCATTCAACCTATACTGGTCGTCCCCCTGATGAATGCTCAGTTCTTGGTGAATCTATGAATGAAATGTTTATTCCTCTTTTACAGCAGCAATTCCCTGAAATTGTAGATTTTTGGTTACCACCAGAGGGTTGTAGTTACCGCATTGCGGTGGTTTCAATTAAAAAAGCTTATGAGGGGCACGCAAAGCGTGTTATGATGTCAGTATGGAGCTATCTTCGTCAGTTCATGTATACTAAATTTGTTATAGTGGTTGATGAAGAAATTAATTGCCGTGATTGGAATGATGTTATTTGGGCGATGACAGTTAACATGGATCCAGCGCGTGACACTACGGTAATTGAGAATACGCCAATTGATTACCTTGATTTTGCATCTGTTAAAGATGGTCTTGGTGGTAAAATTGGGTTTGATGCCACTACTAAAGTTGGCGCTGAGACTGATCGTGAATGGGGTAAGCAAATATCAATGAATAAGGATGTTATTGATAAGGTAACCAAAAACTGGAGAAAATATGGTATTTAAAAGCTTAATATTTACTCTAATAATACTTTTCTCAACTCAGTCCTACGCAATGGGCTACACAGCCAGCTTTTTTGATAATAATGGTGATGAAACTGACAAGGTTGATGAGCTTTCTGAATGTGGGAAAAAAATAACCGAGTTTAAATTCTTCTATAAAGAGGGCAAGCGTTGTATTAGAGATACGGATTGTATAGTGATTAAAGGGTCTTGTCCACTGGGTTGTAAATTTTATGCGAACAAAAACTTTGAAGCTATATTATCCAAGCGCATTACACAATCAGAAGAGGTATGTGATATGACATGTTCTGCTGTTTGTAGAAAGCCTGAAACTTGGCCAAAGCCAATTTGTACTGATGAAGGTAAATGCGTGGGTGAGTAACAAAAGTTAAAATATAGAAGATAATAATGATAAAAAATAAAACGCACAAACTAAACCCTTCTGCCCTTAGAGCGTATGATATTCGTGGCGGTATAGGAGAAATTCTTGAAGTTGAAGATGCTTATTATATAGCAAAGGCATATGCGACAAAAATAATACGTAAATATAATAATCCTAACCCTACAATTGCACTTGGTTTTGATGGGCGTGTTACGTCTGATGCAATGCAAAAACTATGTGCTGAAGGTTTGCAAGATGCTGGGGCAAAAGTTTTATGCTCTGGTTTGGGGCCAAGTCCACAACTCTATTATACGGTTCGCTCAAAAAACCTTGATGGCGGAATTATGGTGACTGGTTCACATAATCCTTCGCATCATAATGGTTTTAAAATGATGTATAAAAAAGATCCACTTTTCGGTGATGATATACAGGATATAGGCAGAATTTGCTTGGAAGGGGATTTTGAAGAAGGTGAAAATGGTTCTCTTGAAAATATTGATGTTCAAGGGGAATATATTGAGCGTATGTTAAAAGATTTGACGGCGCTTAAAACTGCTGAGGGAAAGTCTTTCTTGGAAAAAATGAAAATCTGTTGGGACCCTGGCAACGGTGCTGCTGGTGACGTGACTGTTAAGTTAATTAAAAAACTTCCGGGTACTCATTATATTATCAACGAAGAAATAGATGGTACTTTTCCTGCTCATCACCCAGATCCAACAGTTGCTGAAAATTTGGTGCAGATAATTGATTTAGTGAAGAAAAAGGATGCTAACCTTGGTATTGCATTTGATGGCGATGGTGACCGCATTGGTGCAGTGGATGGTAGAGGGAGAATTATTTGGGGTGACCAAATGATGACAATATACGCTGAAGATGTTTTGGAAGATTTTCCAGGCGGTACAATTATCGCGGATGTTAAAGCATCACAAACATTTTTTGATAGGGTTAAGGAACTTGGTGGAAAGCCATTAATGTGGAAAACAGGACACTCATATATCAAAAACAAGCTTGCCGAAACAGGCGCGCCTCTTGCAGGCGAGATGAGTGGACATATTTTCTTTGCCGATAAATATTATGGCTTTGATGATGCGGTTTATGCAGCTATCCGTTTAATTAATTACTTTGCTAGGAAGCAGCTAAAACCTTCTGCAGTTGTAGATATGTTGCCTGAGTCTTATGCTTCATCAGAGTACAGGATACAAGTTCCAGAAAAAGATAAATCTAGAATTGTTGCTGAAGTTCGTGAAAAAGTTATTGCATCAGCTGCGGAAGTTAACGAAATTGATGGTATTAGAGTTAAGGAAGAGCAGGGAGGCTGGTGGTTATTGCGTCAGTCAAACACTCAGTCTGTAATTACTATTCGTGCCGAAGCTACTTCGCAAGAAAGGTTGGAAAAAATTAAAGACAAGTTGCGGATATTTTTGAAACCTTATGGGATCGAGGGGGAAATTTAGTCTTTGTATAGTTTGCTATAGAGACTTGCATTAAATTTAATTATTTTTTAAGCCTCATGAGTAACATTTTATTCTTTATTTAAATTATATTACAAAAATTAAACAAAACCCTTTGACAACCTCAAAAATTAGATTATTAACATACATAGATAAAAAATGCAGTATCTATTCAACTGCGTTATATTCCATTTAAATTCACATTTACTCAAACCAAGTAAACTTATTCTTAATATATAAATTATATAATTACCCTTATGTCAGAAGAAACTCTTACACTAAATCTAACTTCAAGCGAACCAGAAAAAACAAAAGAAGAGCCTAAAAAGCCGGCTCCTAAAAAAGCAGCTCCTAAAAAGGAGGTCTCTAATGATGAAAGTAAAGTTTCTGACAAAAAGGAAGATTCAACATCAGAGGAAAAACCTTCTGAATCATCTGATAAAAAGGAAGATAGAAGAGACACAAGAAAGCCTTATACTAAAAAGCCTTATCAAAAGGGTAAGAAAGGCGGAAGAAGTAATGCAAATAATGAGCACGGTTTCACTG
>CAYGRX010000176.1:0-3653 GCA_964352365.1 uncultured Rickettsiales bacterium | reverse complement strand
ATTAATAGGTGGTCTATTAGGGCCAAATGCACCACAGCCAGCTGCAATTATAATAGTCTTTGCAGAAATTCTTTTTCCCTTTGAGGTTTCAACTTCAAATGCCCCATCTATTTTTTTAACTTTTGTAACTTGTTGACCAAGAAAATATTCAGGATTAAATGCACCTGCCTGCACTTCTAAATTTTTTATTAATTCACCCGCATCAATAGCTGGAAACCCAGGGATATCATATATAGGCTTCTCAGGGTAAAGCGCTGTACATTGACCACCAATAAAATCTAATGTATCAGTAATAACGGTTTTCATTTTTAATAAACCGCATTCAAATGCAGCGAATAAACCAACTGGCCCTGCCCCAACTATAAGAACATCTGTTTCAATTTTCGTCAATTTGTTAATCCTTTGTTAACCATCTTATGGCATAATGCAATGGAGTATAATAAATAAAATGGAGAATTCAATGAGTTCTAGTAATCATTACCAAAATTTATCTTTTAGAATCAAACTCGATATTCTTAGCAAGGATGAATATGATAGTACCTCTAGAGTAAGTAGCTTTGAAGAGGAAATGTCAAAATATGTAAATGATCAAACGACGTACTCTTTAGGGCTTAATAAAAATGATAATTTAGCACCTGACGTTGAGGAAATTTTGCGTGCTGCAAGTGCCGCTAGTTATAATACTCTTCTAAGCAAACTTGAGAATGACCCTAAATGGGATGAAGGTTTAGCGAAAAAATTTATTTCAAATTTAAATTTACTTTGCATTAGGTATGTAAAGCAACTACCAAGTGGTGATATTGAACAAAAAGGCGGGTCTCAACAGCTTGGGAATCAACCTGATCAACCCATTATATAGTGAACTTTAAAATTAGTAACAGTCATTATCCATGAATCATAAAAAACAAAAAACTATTGATGATAAAATTTACGTAATTGATTGCGGTGGTACAATAAGCTCTGAGTATGAGGACCATCTTAGGGCACCTGCTTCCGTTCCTAAGCTAATAAAAGGTCAGATAAAAAGAGCTCTAGATTATTTAACTTTTAAAGGGGAAATAGATGAGGGGCAAAGAAGTAAAATATCTACGGAAGAAAATGAAAAGATAGCTGATAGTAAATATTTTACAAGAGGTGACATTATTAAGTTAGCGGAAAAAATTAGGGATCACGAAGGTAATAATTTTATGATTTCATTTGGTTCAGATAGAGTTGCTCAAGCTTCAAGAAGGATGAAATACACACTCAAACAAATGGATGTCGATAAAAACGTTGTATTTGTTGTAGCCTACGTGCCTATTGAGAATGCGGTTGAGGAAAAAAATAATGGCCAGTTTGATGGAAAAGAATTTAGAGCTGACGCAATTGAATTTAGTGATGCTTTTAGCAATATTATGGGGGGTATAAATTATTTAAATAAAGTCATTACAAAAAGCCTTTTCACCAATGATAAAAAAGGATCTAATGTTGTAATATCAGTGGAAAGAGGCAGAATTTTCGAGCCCGAAAATGCTAAAAAAGTTGAGCTACCAGCTGATGATGGTATAAAAAAATTTCAAATGCAAAATTCACCATCAAAATTACGAAACTTCTTTGAAAACTTGATAATAAACTAATTGATATTCAGCGTTGTTTGTAAAACCAATCCTGCCAAGCATAACTCGCAATAATAACAGGGAGTTTAGTCGCAATTTTATTTTAATCAAATAACACTGTCACCGAGCAATTAAGTTAGGCGACAGTGCAAGAAAAACTAAAGTATTTTTATACTAGCATTTAGAACTTAAACTGTTGCTAGAAAATGAACTGCAAGAATAATGCATTGATACAGGTTGAGCTGGCCTAGTATTTGCATCTTTAACTATAGTGCTACCTGCTTGTGTATCAACACCAGTAACTATGTTCTTAGGGTCAGAATATCTGTCTCTATGCTGTAAAGATTGGCCTTCAGAACCGAAGCTAAATCTAATTCCTGCTATAGCAAAACCTTCTTGAGTTTCAGTTTTACCAAGATTAGCAAAAAACGTGAAGGGGCTATTTTTATCAGCTTGCCAATCAACACCAACATATCCAGTTTTATCAGAGCCTTCATAACCAGCTGTTCCAATAGTCAATTTTAAAGACTCGTTTAAATAGTAACTCAAATCAGCTGTTGCAAAACCAACTTTATCTACCGTAGCATCACCAACTTGAATACCGCCAGATGCGGCAATAGTGAAGTCACCTAAATAAAACTCTGATTCAACACCGTGTCTACGAATTTCAAAACCTTCAACTTTGTACCACATGCTTGTTGCACCTAGTAAAAAGCTTTCTGGGTTACGGTAGAAATAATGTGCGCCTATACCGCCGCCATCATTAGAACCATTTTGAGTAAATAATGTATCAATTTGGAAACCAACATTGTCATCAACAGGAAGAGTAAGGATTGCTGATACGCCGCCTAGTTCATCACCATTATTAGATCCACCGAATACGTCAAATGAACCATTTATTGCAGAAACTGCAGGGCTAATTTTTGTGTAATCTGTTTCAGCGTTAGCAGATACAGCGGTTAAAGCTATAACTGAAGGTATGGCAAATAATTTTAGTAATCTCATTTTAACTCTCAATATTATTTTAATAGATGCTATGTAGCACCATGATTTAACTATGCCAAGCTCTAAATATGTAGCGCGCGCCCTAGAACAGATAGAGCAGCTTCTTTAACGGCTTCATTCAAATCTGGATGCGAGTGACAAACTCTGGCGATATCTTCACTCGATGCTTTAAATGCCATAGCAATTGCAGCTTCACCAATTATTGTTCCAGCTTGAGGGCCAATAATATGAACACCTAAAACTTCATCAGTCTTTTTATCAGATAGGATTTTTACAAATCCATCAGTGTCACCAATTGCCTTTGCGCGTGAATTTGCACCAAATGGGAATTTACCCTTAACATAATCAACACCCGCTTCTTTAAGCTGCTCTTCATTCTTGCCAATGGTCGCAACTTCTGGGTGAGTGTATATTACAGCTGGAACTAAGTTATAGTCAACATGACCAGCCTGCCCCGCCATAATTTCAACAGCGGCAACTGCGTCTTCTTCAGCCTTATGAGCTAACATTGGACCTGCGATAACGTCTCCAACGGCATATATACCTTCAACATTAGTTTTAAAGTGAGAATCAACCTCAATTCTACCTCTATCATCCAATTTAACTTGAGCTTCATTTAGGCCAAGTTTTTCTGTGTTTGGCTTTCTACCAACTGCAACCAAAACTACATCTGCCTTAAGTTTTTCTTCATCTCCACCTTTTGATGGTTCAACTGTTATTTCAACTCCAGACTTAGTTGCTTTAGCACTAGTAACTTTAGTGCTAAGGCGGAAATTAATACCTTGTTTTTTTAGGATATTACGGAAAGTTTTACGAACTTCAGCGTCATTACCAGGAATAATTTCATCCAAAAATTCAATAACTTCAACTTCAGCGCCTAGCCTTCTCCAAACTGAACCAAGTTCTAGCCCGATAACTCCTCCACCAATAACCACAAGCTTTTTAGGAACTTTTGGCAAACTTAATGCGCCTGTTGATGAAACAATTTTTTCTTCATCAATTTGCACATTCGGAATCTCTACAACAGAAGAGCCAGTTGCGATAAGAATATTT
>CAYGRX010000175.1:0-3675 GCA_964352365.1 uncultured Rickettsiales bacterium | reverse complement strand
TAGTTATTTTTTCTTTACATATTTATCTAATTTTCAAAGTAATTAAATAATTCAAAAAAACACTAAACTATTCCTTGAATAAGAAAGCTTAATATTATAGTTAGGTTTACATATTTAGGTTTTGAAGGATGAACTATTTATTATTTATAATTGTTATCTCAGCACTGAGCGTAATTGCATACAATGCTGGTACGTCTAAAGGAAGAAAAATATCTGATCGGAAAAGAGTTAACTCTAACCCTGAAGATAATTTCAGCAAATCCACATCCCTTGCAAGCCATTATGGATATTGCATCGCAATATGGACAATCATTCCGACAATTTTACTGGGATATTACTTTTACAAGACAAACTTCAATATATTTCCTGAAAATATTTTAATTAATGATAATTTTGGCTTAACGATAGCTGCTTTCGCAACTTTTCTCCTAATTTCATACAAATTCTTAACTCCTAAATTTAAAGCTAGAGAACATTCTGAAAAATGGGTGCGTTATATTTTAGTTTTGTCAGCAACGGTTTCAGTATCCATCACTGCGATGATTTTCTTCTCAGTTTTATTTGAGTCTATTAGGTTCTTTGAAAAAGTTAACCCAGTTGATTTCTTTTTTGGCTTAGAATGGAGCCCACAAACAGCATTAAGATCTGATCAAGCGGGAAGCTCAGGCAAGTTTGGTATTATACCTGTTTTTGCTGGAACCTTACTAATAACTTTCATTGCAATGGTTGTTGCTGTTCCACTTGGGTTAATGAGCGCGATCTATTTAACTGAATACTCATCTTCCAGATTTAGAGCCTATGTAAAGCCAGCTTTAGAAGTTCTGGCAGGTATACCAACTGTTGTTTACGGCTATTTTGCGGCAGTAACATTAGGCCCGTTAATTAGACATATAATGGAAAATTTCAGCCTAAATATAGCTTCCGAAAGTGCGCTTGCAGCTGGGTTTGTAATGGGGGTAATGATTATTCCATACATGATGAGTTTAGCAGACGATGTAATGAATGCTGTTCCCAGAGCATTAAGAGATGCATCTCTTGGGTTAGGAGCAACAAAATCTGAAACAATTAAAAAAGTTGTAATCCCTGCGGCACTTCCAGGTATTATGGGAGCTTTTTTACTTGCTGTTTCTAGAGCCATCGGCGAAACTATGATTGTAGTAATGGCGGCTGGTTTAATTGCAAAACTAACCTTTAACCCTTTTGAATCCGTAACAACAGTTACCGCACAAATAGTTAAGTTACTTGTTGGTGACCAAGAGTTTGATAGCGCAAAAACTTTAGCAGCATTTGCACTAAGCCTAACCTTATTCATGTTAACATTAATGCTTAATGTTTTAGCAATTAGCATAGTTAAAAAATATAGGGAAAAATATGACTAGTGAATCTAAAAACCCTTATGTTATTTCAAAAAATAACCCTGCTCATAAAAAAATTATAAGCAGACAAAGAAAGGAATCCAGATTTAGAAGAATGGGATTTTCTTCTATTTTAGTTTCAATAGTTTTCTTAGCATTTTTACTATATACAATTTTCTCTTCAGGCTGGCAGTCATTCTTAATTACAGAAGTAAGGCTTGAACTTAATATAGCAGAACATATTAGTGAAGGATCCACGCTCAATGAAGAAACTTTTGCTAATTTAAATTACAGAAAAATAATTAAACAAAGCTTAAAAGATGAGTTTCCATCAGCAAAAAGAAGAGCTGAAATTATTGAACTATTCGGCTTAGTTTCAAGGAATTCATATATAAAAGTAGAAAAAGATATAATCAAAAAATTAAAATCTGAAGACAACCCAGAACTTTTTGATTTTGAAAATGTTCAAGTCTGGGTACCAGCATCATCTAGTATTGATATGCTTATGAAAGGTAAAATTGACCTTGCTAAAATTTCCGACAAGACAAGGGTTTCTAGCACACATATAAAATATGTTAAAAAATTGAAGTCCGAAGAAAAGCTTAGAAGGTCTTTCAACACTACATTCCTTTCAAATGGCGACTCTCGAGAAGCAGAGCTGGCAGGAGCTTATGGCAGCATAATTGGCTCAATATTCGTGATTTTGATTTGCATGCTTTGCGCATTACCTTTAGGTGTTGCAGCAGCCATTTATCTAGAAGAGTTTGCACCGAAAAACAAATTCACTACTATTATAGAAATATCAGTTAATAACCTAGCTGCTATCCCGTCTATAGTATATGGTTTACTTGGCTTAGCTTTATACATTCATTTCCTAGGGTTAGATAGATCTTCAGCGCTAGTTGGTGGCTTAACTTTAGCACTACTGGTTTTACCAATCATTATTATTACCACCAGAAACTCGCTTGCAGCAGTTCCGCCATCAATTAAACAAGCTGCGGTTGGCTTGGGCGCATCTAAAATGCAAGTTTTGTTTCATCATACTTTACCACTTTCACTACCTGGTATAATGACTGGTGCAATTTTGAGTGTAGCAAGAGCGCTAGGCGAAACAGCACCATTACTTATGATAGGTATGGTCGCCTTTGTAAAAGATATACCTCAAAACATTACAGATCCATCAACGGCACTTCCAGTGCAAATATATATTTGGTCAGACTTACCAGAACAAGGCTTTGCAGAAAAAACCTCTGGTGCAATTATTATACTCCTTCTTTTCCTAATATTAGCTAATTCCGTGGCTGTATTTTTAAGGAAAAAGTTTGAATATAAATGGTAGTTTGTTAATTAATTTTATTTAAAAGTTTTACTTATGAGCAAGAACACACAAATTTCTAATCCGAGAATCTCCGCTGAAGGAATAAAGGTTTTCTATGGCGATAAACAAGCAATTTTCAATGTCGATCTTGATATAGCAGATAAAAAAGTCACTTCACTTATTGGCCCTTCAGGTTGTGGTAAATCAACTTTTTTACGCTGCATTAATAGAATGAATGATACAATTGATAGCTGCCGTGTAGAGGGTAAAATTGCCCTTGACGGGCATAATATTTATGACCCTAAGGTAGACGTTGTTTTGCTTCGTGAAAAAATTGGAATGGTTTTCCAAAAACCAAATCCCTTTCCAAAATCTATATATGACAATGTAACTTATGGCCCTAAAATTCATGGTATAGCTACAAATAAATCAGAATTTGATGCAATAGTTGAGGAATCTTTAACTAAGGCAGGCTTGTGGAATGAAGTTAAAGACAGGCTTGATGAGCCAGGAACTTCACTTTCAGGCGGGCAGCAACAAAGGCTTTGCATAGCGCGCGCTATTGCGGTTAACCCAGAGGTGATACTTATGGATGAGCCATGTTCAGCGCTTGACCCGATTGCAACCGCAATAATTGAAGATTTAATTGACGATTTAAAAAAGAAATATACGATTATTATCGTAACACACTCCATGCAACAAGCCGCTCGTGTTTCTGATAATACGGCGTTTTTTCACTTGGGTAAAATTATTGAGTTCGGTGAAACACAGCAGATTTTTACAAATCCTAAGCTGCAACAAACTCAAGATTACATAACTGGAAGGTTTGGTTAAGAAATATGAATGTAAAATGGGTAAAAAGATTTAATAATCCTATGACTATGAACAAATATTTAAACGGTCTTGAAAATAAAATTCAAGCTTCAACGATGTCTGAGCCCCCCTCATTTTCCGTTAATAATAGAAATTACTTCATAATAGCATCGATTGCAGATATTGCAC
>CAYGRX010000174.1:0-3678 GCA_964352365.1 uncultured Rickettsiales bacterium | reverse complement strand
TGGTGTAGAGCTTAAAAGCAACCCTAATGAGGTTGAATTAAATGTTAAATAAAATCGTATTATTTTTATCAATATTATCTTTTTCTAGTACTTCTTATTCAATAGATTTTAAAAAAGTTTTTGAATCTGAAAAAGGCAAAGAGATTACAATTAACTCAGATTCTCTGTCTATAAGAAACAATGAAGATATTGCAATATTTTATACAAATGTTGTGGTAAAACAGGGTGGTCTTCTACTTAAATCTGATGAAATAATAGTAAAAACCGAATCAATAAGTGATGATCGCAAGAAATTTAAATTTATTGAATTTAATGAAGGTGTAGAATTTACTGCAATCGGTAAAAATGCAAAGGCAGATGCGGCAGTTTATGATGTTGATGCTGGAACTATAAACCTTTTAGGTAATGTAACTTTAGAAGAAAATGGAAATAAGGTTAAGGGTGATAATTTTTTCTATAATGTTGCTACAGGTAAAAGTAGTATAAAAAGTCAAAATACAGAACCTAACTCTGGTAAACCATCCAAGGCTAGGGTTAGAGCTACATTAACACCAGAGGAAGGGGGGGATATCCAATTGCCGTTATCTTCACAAAAAATACTTAATTTTAAGGATTCTAAGAAACAAGTGCGTGGAAAAAACTAAAATTTTATGTTTCCTGGTTGATTATTTTTATTGCACTATTACAACATTGAGATCCTAATAAATGAAAAATCTATGTATTTTCAATCATTTGTCTGTAAATTTTAACGCTTATAGCATTATTATATCATCACGAGTTGGGATTATAGGGAGGTAGTCTCAATCTTACAGGGAGTTATGATATCAAATTGGTAACAAATTGTAACATAGTTTCCTTTGAGATTACCTTATTTTTACACTATATAGCCTTTAACAGGTGGTATAAATGCTAAAAGAAAATCAAAATACAGTTGCAAAAGCAGTTTCGTGTGAGGGGGTTGGACTTCACAGTGGTTCAAACGTTTTGCTTACAGTTAACCCCGCGCCAGAAAATTACGGAATAGTTTTTAGAAGAAAAGATATATCGGACTTTAATAATTATATTAAAGCAGATTACAAAAATGTTTGTAAAACTCAGCTAGGAACTTCAATAACAAATTCTGATGGAACAATAGTATCAACAGTTGAGCACTTAATGGCAGCTTTATGGGGTTGTGGCATTGATAATGCATTAATTGATGTTAGCTCAGCGGAAATTCCAATTATGGATGGTAGCTCTGCGCCATTTGTTAAAATGGTTGAGTCTGTTGGTGTTTCTCGTCAGAATGATATGCGTGAGTTTATCCAAGTTATTTCTGATGTTAGGGTTGAAGATGGTGATAAATATGCGTCTGTTTCACCTTCTGATGATTTCTCAATTGATCTAGAGATTGATTTCGATAGCGGTGCTATAAAAAATCAAAAACGTAAATTCTCGGCTTCTACTGAAACATTTAATTCAATTTTGGCTGATGCTAGAACTTTCGGTTTTGAGCATGAAGTTGAGTATATGCGTTCAATAGGCCTTGCTAGAGGTGGTTCTCTTGATAACGCGGTGGTTGTTTCTGGTGATAAAATTTTAAACAAAGGTGGTCTTCGCTATGAAGATGAATTTGTTCGCCATAAACTTCTAGATTGCGTTGGGGATTTCTTTCTTGCTGGAAAAAGAATTGTTGGTAATTTTAAGGCCTATAAATCTGGTCATGGTTTAAATAACAAGCTTTTGCATGAGATGTTTGCAAATCCAAAATCTTATAAAATAGTTAAGTAGTTTAATGGTTATGCCTATATGATTATATTAGGTGTCACAGGCTCTATAGCATCTGGTAAATCTTACGCTTGCGAAGTATTATCATCGTTTCATAAAGTTGGCTATATCTCCTCTGATGAGATGGTTCATTTTTTATATTCACATGATCAAGAGTTATTGAGTTATATTAGGAAGCATCACCCCAATGTGGTTATTGACGGTGCTGTAGATAGAAAAATATTAGGGAAAGAGGTATTTTCTAATTTTAAATCAAAAGCTAATTTAGAAAATATAATTTACCCTAAGTTAAAGTTTCTTAGACAAGAATTCATTAAAACCTGTTCAAAACAAAATCAGAATATAGTGGTTTTTGAAATACCACTATTATTTGAAAATCATCTAGAAAATGAGTGTGACTACAGCTTAACTATTTTTTGTAGTAAAACTATTCAGAAAAAAAGAGCATTAGCGCGCCCAAATATGACTGAAGAAAAGCTTAATAACATTCTAAAGTCACAAATGCCTGTTTCTAAAAAACTTAAACTAACAGATTTCGCGATTAATAGCGGTGCAGGCAAAGCTAACATGCATAAAGAGCTTTCATACCTTTATGAATTATTATTAATAGGTAGATAGTGTTCCTTTTTATTAAAAGAATTTTGATATCATTATCAATCATATATTTACTTGTTGTTGCAGGTATATATTCCTTTCAAAGAAAAATATTATACGTGCCCTTTGGAGTTTATCAAACTCCACAAAAATTAGGATTAGATTATGATGAGGTGGAAATTGATACGGAAGATTCGTTGAAGTTGAAGGCTTGGTATAAAAAATCCAAGTATAACAATAAAACTATTCTATTTTTTCATGGTAATGCAGGTAATTTGTCTATTAGAGCTAATATGTATAAATCATTTAGTGATTTAGGGTATGGCATTCTAGCATTTACATATAGGGGCTTTTCAGGAAATGGGGGGACTCCAAATGAAGAGTTAATTAATAAAGATGCTATATCAGCATATGAATATTTGAAAAACACTGGTGTATCGCAAGAAGATATTATTTTATTCGGGGAGTCCTTAGGTACTGGGGTTGCTATTAAGCTGGCAAATTACGGTAACTTTTCTCAAATCATATTAATCTCGCCTTATACTTCAATTCTGGATGTTGCAAAAAATCATTATTGGTATTTGCCAGTTGATTTAATGCTGAAAGATAATTTTGACTCGCATTCTTTGGTAAATAAAGTTGAAGAGCCTTTATTAATTTTTCATGGTGATGAGGACAATATAATTCCTATCTCTCAAGCTAAAAAACTTTTCTATAAAGCCAAAAATCCATATTACTTTCAAGTTTTAAAAGGTTTTGGGCATAATGATATTAATTATCTAATGATAGCTAAAAAAATTAAAGAGTTGGGAGTTTAATTTTCAATATTAAACATTGAAACGGAAGTGAAAAATATCACCATCATTAACTATATAATCTTTCCCATTCATAGCCATCTTTCCTTGTTCCTTGCACCCAGACTCGCCTTTAAATGAAATATAGTCATCACACTTAATTGTCTCTGCGGTAATAAAACCCTTTTCGAAATCGGTATGTATTACTCCTGCGGCATTTGGTGCCGTGCCACCTTTTTTAACTGTCCAAGCGCGTGCTTCTTTTGGTCCAACAGTGAAGAATGTATTTAAACCTAGTAAAGAATAAGAAAGGCGAATAATTTTATCTAGGCCAGTTTCTTTCAATCCGATAGCTTCCAAAAACTCGTCACGTTCTTCTTTGCTTTCAAGGCCTGAAATTTCCTCTTCAATATTAGCGCAAATTTTTGTGCAAGCAGCATTTTTCTCTTTTGCCATTTTCTCAACTTGCTTACTAAATTCGTTGCCATCTACTACTTCATCTTCGCTCATGTTGGCTACATAC
>CAYGRX010000173.1:1372-3682 GCA_964352365.1 uncultured Rickettsiales bacterium | reverse complement strand
GCCTATGAAACAGGTTTGCAGGAAGCTTTAGAAAATGCTTTTTGTATTATTGAATGGCCACAGATAATTCAAGAAGAGTTACCTGAAAATACTATATTTATTAAATTAGCAAAACCCGAAGATTCTGATAATAAGCGTATCGCTGAGGTGGTGCGTTAAGATATTATCGCGCGAATCAAACATAATTGCTGTTAGGTTAGCTATTTAGTAAGCTATCAAGTTTTCCTTGCTTATCTAATGCTACGGCATCGTCATATCCGCCTACATGTGTACCATTTATGAAAATTTGAGGAACTGTCTTTTTTCCGCCACTTTTTTGCATCATTTCAATCCTAAGCTCGTCATTGGTGGTAACGTCAATTTCCTCCGTAACTTCAAAGCCTTTGCGTTTTAACAAGTCTTTTGCTCTTGTGCAATAAGGGCAGTAAGTTGTTTTATACATTATTATGTTAGCCATATCAAAAACCTCGTTTTAACTTGTTTGTTTAAGTTTAATAATTTAAATATAAGTTATTAAAACAATAATATAAGATAGATGGCAAATAAAGTTAAAACTAATAAAAGAATTTCCGCATTTTCTCTTATTGAGCTTGCAATAGTGATAGTTATAATTGGTGTTTTGGCATCAATATTTTTTGCAGGGCAGGGTATTATGCAAAGCTATAAGGTTAGTTCGGTAGTTTCTGAAATATCTTATTATGAGAATGCGAAAAATAGTTTCCGTGATCAATATAATTATCGTCCAGGTGATGTGCCAACATCTTTAATGAGTAATTATTTTGATGATTATGCAGATGATGACTGCGGTGGCGGTTCATATGGAAATAATCAACTTGATAGTGATACGGAAAAAGATCTTGCTTGGATACAGCTTTCAAATGTTAATATAATTAGGCAACAAATACGTTTTAACCCATGTGCCGCAGGTAACTATAGGGAGCCGGGAATTCACAGGCCATTATCTGATGCGGTAAAGGCTGCGGGTTGGACATTCCTTCATACTGATAGCATTACAATAGGGGGGGATACATCTACATTTTATTACATTACTAGAATTGGTAGGAAAGATAGTTCAACTGATAAAGATTTAGAAGGTGGCGCACTTCCTGTTGCGCTACATATGGCAATTGATGCTAAGGTTGATATGCCATATACGCCTGTTAGTGGTAGATATTACGTTGGTGAAGAATGTATTGATGTTGATGGCTCATTTAAAGATGAGCAAGATAAATCTAGGTGTACTGGTAATTTTGCGGAAATTGATCCGCTTACATCTGGCACTGAATATACACCATAATTAAAAACTGAAATTAAGATTAATATTAATAGAATGACTGAAATATATAAAGATTTAGATCAATTAGGTAAGCAAACTGGGTTACCGCAAAACCCAGATGAGGCGGTTTTGGAGGCTGTTAAAAACCCGCATCCTGACACATTATATAATGTCCGTTTTAGCTGTCCTGAATTTACATCACTTTGCCCAGTTACATCTCAGCCAGATTTTGCGCATATCGTTATTGATTATATTCCAGATGAATATTTAGTGGAAAGTAAAAGTTTGAAATTATATTTAGGTTCATTCCGCAATCATGCGGGTTTTCACGAGGCTTGTACGGTTGAGATCGCGAAGCGTCTAATCGCAGAAATAAAACCAAAATGGTTGCGAATTGGCGGCTATTGGTATCCGCGTGGTGGAATTCCGATTGATATATTCTATCAAACGGGTGAAGCTCCCGAAGGCGCTTGGATTCCTGACCAAAGCGTTCCCAATTATCGTGGTAGGGGATAGGGTAATATATCTATAGGTTTTAATTGGTCTGGTTTTTATGAATTAATTTAATTTTTTCTAAATTTTTTCCATATTTATAAAGCGCTTCATTTTCTTTTGATAAATTATATCCTTTCTCAAAAATGCTATATAGTTCTGGGTATTTTTGAAAAAACTTTTTTAGCCTCTTCTTTTCTGATTTTATCATTGCTGGGTATCTATCCCCATTACTTTTATACTCATTAGAGTCTGGTAAGTTCGAATAGTATTCATAATTATTTTCTTTAGCTCTTAAATAACCTATTTCATCTAAAGTGCCAAAACATTGCATTAACATTTCTCTGTCAGTGTAGGTTAGGCATTTTGCATATAAGCAAGGCTCGTATGGGTCTTCGATTGAATCGCATCCAATTATTTTTAAGTCAGTTTGTTTGCTTAAAGGAATTTTCTTTGAGAAATTAGGAAATTGCTGTTTGTTGTCTCCATAAAAACAATCAGTCTAAATGACAGATATAGCATCCAAGCATATAAAAACGCTA
>CAYGRX010000173.1:0-1362 GCA_964352365.1 uncultured Rickettsiales bacterium | reverse complement strand
ATACTAAGCCTGTCCATAAAGGAAATAAGCTTTCAACGTAGTAGCTAAAGCCTTCAATTTTATTGCTTCCAATTTCCTTTAAACACGTCTCTTTTGTGTATTTTGAGCTCCAGTCTCTCTTTTTTACTTTATCGCAATAATCTTTATTTTTAGTAGATTTAGCTAAGTTTGAGTAACACATAGACTTTACATAGTCTTGGCCTCCTAGCAGATGATTAAATAATGACTCATTACTAATCATTTCGCAAAAATCTTCGTCTTTCGCTGTTGCGGCTAAGCCGATATACCCATACTCAAAATTTGTATGCTTGTATGTGCTATCAAAATCATCAATTTCATCCTGACTTTTTGCCAATAACGGAGCCAGCAAAATAGTTATCAATAGTAGCGGCAAAAATATTCTTGAGTTATTCATATGAAATTATATGTTGTGTTTATTGTTAAAACTTACAATAAAAATACAAAACATCAAAGAGAATAAAATGAAAATCACATCTACAGTTCAAGAAATTCTTTCTCATTATTCAGATAATGCAGGAGTAAAAACTAACTTAGCTAGAATCCTTATGGAAGGTAAGCTTGGTGGAACAGGTAAGCTTGTTATTCTTCCAGTTGATCAAGGTTTTGAGCATGGGCCAGATGCTTCATTTGCTCCAAATCCTGATGCTTATGATCCTGAATATCATGTAAAGCTTGCTGTTGATGCTGGTCTTTCAGCGTATGCTTCAGCGTATGGTATGATATCTGCAATTGCTGATAAATATGCAGGTGCGATTCCATTAATTTTAAAAATGAACAGTTCAAACTCACTTTATAAAGGCTCAGCTCCTGACCAAGCTATCACTGCTTCGGTTAAAGATGCATTGCAACTTGGTTGTTCGGCAATTGGTTTTACAGTTTATCCGGGTTCTGATTTGCAATTTAATCAATTTGAAGAAATTCGTGAACTTTCTGAAGAGGCTCGTGCGAATGGTTTAGCAGTTGTAATCTGGTCTTACCCTCGTGGCGGTGGAATTAGTAAGCAAGGTGAAACAGCGGTTGATATTTGTTCTTATGCGGCTCACATTGCAGCACTTTTAGGTGCTCACATTATTAAAGTTAAGCCACCTACAGACTTTATTGAAAAAGAAACTCACAAAGAATTATATAAAGAAATTTCTACAAAAACTTTAACTTCAAGAATCGCGCATATTAAAAAATCATGCTTTAACGGTAAAAGAATAGTTGTATTTTCTGGTGGTGCATCAAAAGATACTGAATCTTTAATTTCTGAAATTCGTGAAATTCGTGATGGTGGTGGTAATGGCTCAATTATTGGCCGTAATACATTCCAGCGCCCTAGAACTGATGCTTTAGAACTAT
>CAYGRX010000172.1:0-3728 GCA_964352365.1 uncultured Rickettsiales bacterium | reverse complement strand
ACGATATATTGGTCTTCTTGTTGCGATACTTACCATATATATTTAAAATAATTGCTTTAACTTAACTCGCATTTCGCAGATTTTAGAATTTTTTCAACTAATTCTTCAAAATTTATGTTTGCATATTCAGCAATTTTAGGAACTAAGGAAGTTTCAGTCATGCCTGGGTGAGTATTAATCTCTAAAAAATATACTTGCGGGTTAGCTAACCTATCTGCATAAATAAAATCTGTTCTAGTAACACCCTTGCATCCTAAAGATTTATGAGCAGTTTCTGCAAATTCCAAAGCTTTTCTTTCAACATCTTTTGGCAATCTGGCAGGTACAATATATTCTGTAGCACCACTTGTATATTTGGACTTGTAATCATAAACCCCACTTTTTGGTTTAATTTCTAAGACGCCTAGAGCTTTACCATCTAATACCGCGACTGTTAGTTCTCTACCAGCAAGATAATCTTCCACCAAAAACATTTCATCATCATTCAGTTTTGAAACATCTGCGTCATCATCGTCGTCTTTTACAATTAAAATACCTAGGCTTGAGCCTTCATTTAAAGGTTTTATTACACATGGAATTGGTAATTGCTTGTTAAATAAATCATCACGAGAAAACAAGTAATCACCAGGCATAGGGATGTTCCTAAACATTAGAATATTTTTTGTAAAATTTTTATTCATGGCGATTGCAGATGACCTAACCCCACTATGAGTATAAGGAATTTGCATTACTTCACATAAGCCTTGTAAAGCACCATCTTCACCAAATAGGCCATGCATGGCGTTGTAAACTACGTCAAATTTACCAGATGATAGTATATTTGAAAGGTCTTTTGAAAACTCTATCAACTCAGAATTATAGCCAAGATTCTTTAAAGCCTTATCAACAGCCTTTGCTGTGTTCACCGAAACTTCTGCCTCGCTAGAAGGGCCACCATATATTACTGCTATTTTTTTAAAATTAGACATTCCTAAATTCTAGCACAGGAATTTTAATCAACAAGGTTTCTTAGTAATATAGTAGTTTCAAAACCCTCTCTTAAATAATTATCAGTGATTGAAAAATCATAATTTCCAGTTTCGTAGTCTGCTTTTGAGAATGTCGACTGACTATTAGTTTTATTTCTGCTTCTAAATACAATATTTAAATTCACCAAACTTGGTTGACCACTAGCATTAGTTTTTGTTGCTTCAACCTGAAAATCTACAATAAAATCTGCTACAACTGAGCTATTATAAACTTCTACCCAAGTCCCTGCTGCCTGATATTGGTCAACATCCATATATAAGGCATTTCTACTAGTATCATTAGCTTTTGGTGCTACCCGATAAGTTACTCTAACTCTTTCAGTAACTGATTTATCATAAATAACAGAGATAGAGTCACAGCAGGCATTTCCGCTATCAGTTATTGTTATTGGATCATCAATTCGTCCATAGGTGCTTTCAATTTCTGCATCCACAGCTTTAAAACCAGCCATTCTTAGATCTCGTGCAATAATTTTTAGTGTGGGTGTTGCAAAGTCATTAATCTCCCCAATTGACGAATTCTTTTTATATTGTGTCGCTATCAAATTATATGATGCATATGCACCCGCCAGAACTATTCCGCCAACAACTGTAGCAAGTAAGAGTTCAATCATAGAATAGCCAAACTCAGATACTCTTTTTATATTTAAGTTATTTTTAGTCATTAAATAATCTCTTCATAGTTACACTAGTTTCTGCATTTCTATTTTCCAAGGTGATATCAACAATTTTTCCATCAATACTGGTGGAAATTGAAATTTCCCTCACATCATTTGTAGCAGGTGTTCCAATTGTATTGTTAAGCATTCTGCACCACCTATATCTATACTGGTGATAATCTTGAGTTTCGCCAGAGTCGGGGGCATTACAGGTGGCGAAACTCATATCGTAAAAATCAATATTACTTAAATCACTTTCAATAACTTCCATTATTTGATCTGCAACTAACTGCATTTTTTGTCTATCAGATGATGCGTTTAAGACGTTAGTAGAAAATAGTACTATTGTGTAAACACCAGTAAATGCGATACCCATAATTACGGTAGCAACCATAGCTTCAACTAGTGAAAATCCACTATTAGATATGTTTTTTTGTATGTATGTTTTGTTATTTGATGACATCAATAAACCCAGTTGCAAGTGTTATAGTTACATCGGCAGAACCTAAATCAGTACCACCATTCTTTTGATCAAAAGAAAAATTACCGCCAGTTGAAGTTCCGTCACGATAGAAGCATACATTTCCTAATGCGCTTCCAGTAACAACAAAATTACTATTTAAATCCACAATTCTTTGTGAACTTTGTGTCCATGATAGTCCAACATCGCAAGATTCAGTTGGGCCATCTAAATAATAGGTGGTTAATGTGTAATCATCATTGGTTTTGCTACTTCCAACTCTAATCGTAACGCCGCGTGCGAAAGCATCTAAGCGTGCCGAGCTAAATACGCTATAAAATTCATTAATTGATTCATCTAAGGCTCTCTTGCTTCCCCAACTTTGAAATAGAGGTGCGCTTAAAAAGCTTAATGTTCCAATAATTGCAATAACAACAATAAGCTCTAATACAGTAAATCCATCTTTACTAATATTGCTAGTGCGCCTGTTCAATAGATTCCTCATTAATAACTCCTGTCATTAGCAATTCTTTTAGGGAGTCTTCCATAGTCATCATGCCAAATGATTTACCTGTCTGTAAGGCTTGGTCAATTTGAAAAATTTTGTTTTCACGAATCATATTTGCAATTGCGTTATTATTTACCATTACTTCAAATGCAGCAACACGACCATTTCCATCAGCTCTACGGAGTAGAGTTTGAGTAACAACTAACTTTAAACTTTGTGAAAGTTGTGACCTAACCTGAGCTTGTTGCTCTGAAGGAAAGACGTCAATAATCCTGTTAATAGAGTTAGCCGCACCATTTGTATGTAATGTTCCAAAAACTAAGTGACCAGTTTCAGCTGCTGTAAGTGCTAACCCAATTGTTTCCAAATCACGCATCTCACCAACTAGAATAATATCTGGATCTTCACGAAGCATTGCCTTTAAAGCCGCGCCAAAGCTGATTGCATCTTTACCAACTTCTCTCTGAGAGACGATACAACTTTTACTACTGTGAACATACTCAATTGGGTCCTCAACAGTTATAATATTACCCTTCCTGTCTTCATTAATTGCATTCACAATTGATGCTAGAGATGTTGATTTACCAGAGCCAGTTGGCCCCGTTACCAAAACTAAACCATTTTGTTCATTTACAATATTCTGCATTGCAGGTGGTAAGCCTAAATCATTTATTTTAGGAATAATACTTTCAATCTTTCTCATTACAACCGCAGGGCCAGTAGATGTAAGGTAGGCGTTAACCCTAAATCTTATACCCTCAGAAACAACCGCAAAATCTACTTGCTTATTCATTTCAAAAAACACCTTTTGGTCTTTATCCAAATTTTCTTGTAAAAATGTAGTAATTTCATTTTCAGACACGATATCAGTGTCAATCTTCTGTATTAAACCATTAACACGTATTGCCACAGGTTTGTTCGAATGTAAGTGTATATCTGAAAGTTTGTGTTGTGTTGCCAAATCATAAATTTTTCTAAGCATGTTTTTTCCCTAAAATGTATAATTCCAGTTTAGTAAATAAGGTGAATCAATCAATTTTAATTTCACTACAGTGATACTAACAATATATATT
>CAYGRX010000171.1:0-3816 GCA_964352365.1 uncultured Rickettsiales bacterium | reverse complement strand
TTAAATTACTTTGTACTTGGCGTATTTTCTAACCTGATTATTAGAGATGGTGGTTTTAGAGGATGTATTATTAAACTGGGTAGAAATTTTGCAGGTATAAAAGTTGAAGGTAAAAAAATTATAGCAGGTGCAAGTGCTCTAGATATAAACGTAGCTAAATTTGCGGCAAGTAATAATCTATCAGGGTTGGAATTTTTAGTTGGGGTTCCTGGAACAATAGGAGGTGCTGTTGCTATGAACGCTGGCGCATATGGTAGCGAAGTTAAAGATTGCTTGATAAGCGCTAAGGCTGTTGATTCACAAGGTGAACTTAAAGAGTTTCAAAATAAGGATTTTGATTTTAAATATCGCAAAAATAATTTGCCAAAAGATTTGATATTTGTTGAGGCAACATTTCAATGTATAGAGGGTGATTCATTAAAGATTAATGAAAAAATGAATCAAATTTCTGCTTCAAGAGAAAAAAGTCAACCAATTAGAAGTAAAACTGGGGGGTCAACTTTTAAAAACCCTGAAGGCTATAAAGCTTGGGAACTGGTTGATGATTCTGGTTGTAGGGGGCTTGAGATAGGTGGCGCTCAGGTATCAGATAAGCATTGCAACTTCCTAATTAACACTGGAAACGCTACAGCAAAAGATTTAGAGGATTTGGGGGATGAAGTTAGAAAAAGAGTATACGAAAATTCAGGAATAGAATTGCAGTGGGAAATTAAGAGAATAGGTGACTATAAATAAATTAAAGTTTTAGATTATAAATACGTTTTATTTAGTGGTAATTATAATTTGATTTATAGGGTTTATTATATTTCTTCTTAAATAGTTAAACCCTATAAGATGACTATCTTAATATAATGCTGCAGCTAGCTAACTAAGATTAACTAATGCTGCTACTTTGAAACTAAAACTTCAAAGCTTTTGCTGTTATAACTGAAGGTAAGCCAGCAATTTCTTCAACAATAGCTTGGGAAACTTCACTATCAACAGCAACTAAAGCAATAGCTTGGCCTGATTTTGCTGCATTCCTACCTAAGTGGAAGTTAGCAACGTTAATACCTGCAACACCTAAAACCTTACCTAATTCACCAATTAAACCTGGTTCATCTTTATTTTCAACAAAAAGCATATTGCTTGAAAAGTTTCCTTCTAAGTGAATACCTTTAACCTCAACTAGGCGTGGTTCATTGTTAAATAATGTTCCAACCACACTTATAGATCCGCTATCGGTTTCAATAGTTACGGTAAGTTGAGTGTGATAATTTGCATCAAGCTCAGACTTCACAGACTCAATTTCAATATCGCGCTCTTTGGCAACAACAGGTGCGTTAACCATATTAACTGCAGTAACGAAATTTTCTAAAATACCTTTAACAATAATACTGGTAATAGGTTTCTCGTTTAAAGTTGCTGCAGTGCCTTGATATTTAATTGAAATCTTTTTCAATCCACCATCTGAAACTTGACCAGCTAAACCACCTAAATTTTCACCAAGCTTTAAATATGGTGATAGTTTTTCAGCATCATCCGCGCTAACAGAAGCAACATTCAATGCATTTGTGATGGTTCCATTATTTAAGTAATCAGAAATTTGTTCCGCAACTTGAAGAGCAACATTTTCTTGAGCCTCTTCAGTTGATGCGCCCAAATGTGGCGTGCAAACAACTTGCTCCATGCCAAATAGGGGGTTATCTGTGGCAGGTTCAACTTCAAATACATCAAGAGCTGCTCCAGCAACTTGACCTTCTTCAATTTTAACTTTTAAGGCCGCTTCATCAATCAAACCACCGCGTGCACAATTTACAATAATTACACCTTTTTTAGTTTTAGCTAAGTTCTTCTCACCTAAAATATTTCTAGTTTGGTCTGTTAGTGGTGTGTGTAAAGATATGAAATCCGCTTCAGCTAGCAATTCATCAAGGTCCTTTGCTTTTTTAATGCCTAAATCTTTTGCACGTTCTTCTGATAAATATGGGTCAAAAACGCTAACTTTCATTTTTAAACCTTTTGCTCTATCAGCTACAATTGAACCAATATTACCGCAACCTATTAGGCCAAGAGTTTTAAATGCAAGTTCACTGCCCATGAATTTTGATTTTTCCCATAAGCCTTTATGAGTTGACTCACTAGCTTGTGGAATTTTTCTTGCTGCTGCAAACATCATTGCAATTGCATGTTCTGCAGTAGTGATTGAGTTACCAAAAGGAGTGTTCATTACGATTATACCTTTTGCAGTTGCTTCAGGAATATCAACGTTATCAACTCCGATTCCAGCTCTACCAACCACCTTAAGGTTATTAGCTTTCGCTATAATTTCTTTCGTTACTCTAGTTGCACTTCTAATTGCTAAGCCATCATATTCACCAATACATTCACCTAACTCTTCAGGCGTCATACCAACTTTTACATCAACTTCGATGCCAGCTTTCTTGAAAATTTCTTTAGCTCTTGGAGATAATTTATCAGATATAAGTACTTTAACCATTTTGCTTTCCTATTTCTTTTCTCGGTTACAGCGTTTTTAACGCTTTAATTTTTGCGAAGTTTTTATATGTTAATACATTCAAATGCAAGAGATAATATGGAATTAAGATTAACAAAATTACCAAAAGCTAATAATCAAAAACAAGTTGAAATTTGGTTTGAAAAAGTAGGTGAGATTAAAGATGATAATGCAAAAAAATTTGCTGAATCAATATTCTCTAATAGCCCATATTTAAGTAGTTTAATTGCAAAAAATACCGAATTCTTCCTCAATATTTTTAAAGATGGCTTTGAGCTTAGCTTTAAAAATATTTTAAGTGATGTTGAGGCTTCAAACATTCACTATAAAGCTATGTTAATGGAGCAACTTAGAATAGCAAAGCAAAAGGCTGCGCTCCTAATTGCAATGGGGGAAATATCAGAATTATGGTCAATGGAAGACGCTACAGCGAAGCTGTCAACATTTGCAGATTTATGCATTAAAAAAGCTGTCGAACATATTCTGGTATCAAACCATAATCGTGAATTAATTAAACTAGTAGATCCTAAAAACCCATTCTACCAATGCGGTTTAACGGTTATTGCACTTGGGAAATTGGGTTCGGATGAATTAAATTATTCAAGTGACGTTGATTTATCATTCTTTTTTGAGGAAGATAAGTTGGAGTATAAGGGGAAAAAAACCCTGCAAATTTTTTATATTGACCTTGTAAAAGAGGTTATCGATATTTTTTCTAAACCAACTTCAGATGGTTATGTATTTAGGTGTGATGTTAGGCTTAGGCCAGATCCCGCTTCAAACCCTGTTGCTGTGTCACTAACAAAAGCAGAAAATTATTATTTTACAGTTGGTCAAAACTGGGAAAGGGCTGCAATGATAAAGGCTCGTGATGTTGCTGGAGATTCAGAAACCGCAGAAATTTTTCATGGTTTTAATGCCCGTAACGTTTGGCGTAGAAGTTTAGACTTCGAAACAATTGAAGATATTCATTCAATTAAAAGGCAAATTGATAGTAAGCAAGGTTTTCATGCCGAAGATTTATATGGTTATAATTTAAAGCTGGGTTTGGGGGGAATAAGAGAGGTTGAGTTTTTTTGCCAGACTCAGCAATTAATTTGGGGTGGTAGAAAGCCAGTTTTAAGAAATAAGAAAACACTTAGATCCCTTGAAAACTTGTGTAATGAAGGTGAAATCTCAGAGCAGGCAAGAGATGAAATGAGTGAGGCATATAAGTTTTATCGCAAAGTTGAACATCGGTTGCAAATGGTTAATGATGAGCAAAATCACAGTTTGCCAAAAAATGCAGAAAGAATGTTAGAAATTGCAGTTTTTTGTGG
>CAYGRX010000170.1:0-3883 GCA_964352365.1 uncultured Rickettsiales bacterium | reverse complement strand
TTAGCCTTCACCTTTGCTTTTTCTTCACGAACAGCTTCTTTCTCAGCCTTAATCTTTTCAGACTCAGCTTTCGCTTCTGCCGCTCTAACCATAGCTTCTAAAGCTGTTTGCGTGCAAATCCCTAAAAGAACTGGGTCACGTGGTTTTAGGTTGTTTATGTTCCAGTAAGTTCTGCCTCTGATATCTTCGATAGTTTTTTTCGTAGTACCAACTAATTTAGAAATTTGTGCATCAGTAACTTCAGGGTGGTTTTTAACTAACCATGCAATTGCATCTGGTTTGTCTTGTCTGCGAGCAACAGGAGTATATTTAGATTTTTTACGTTTTGATTCCTTTTTAACATAACCAAGAAACTCTTCAGTAAATTGAACATCAACACTTGAATCTTTTTCAGCAGCTTCAATGTTTTCTCTAGTTGTTAAGCGTTTGGCAACTGGATCAACTCCAATAACTCCATTCGCAACATCACCATCTGCAATGCCTTGAACTTCTAATGTATGTAATCCACAAAATTTTGATACTTGATCAAAAGTTAAAGTTGTGTTTTCTATAAGCCAAACTGCTGTTGCCTTAGGCATTAATGGTTGTGTCATGTTCCTAGCTCTTATTTATATGATTGGAGATTTGAGATGTTTAAGGAATGATAAGATATAAGTCAAGCCCCAAATCACTTGACAGGGTAAAAAAAATCAGTATTTTGCAACTCCCTTGCCGAGTAATCGGATATAGAGGAGAGCATTATTTACTCTAATTCTACGCATTAATGTAGAGCAAACAGTAACTTAACTAAGTCTTTATTCTATAAGAGGTTTTTTAACTATAAAAGGAAGATAAAATGAGTAAAAGACATTCAGCAAAATATAAAATTTCACGTCGTTTAGGTGTAAACCTATGGGGAAGAGACAAAGATCCATATGAAAGACGTAATTATGTACCTGGCCAACATGGTCCTACAGTCAATAGAAGAATTCAATCAGATTTCGGTAAGCAATTATTCGCTAAGCAACAGCTTAAGGGTTATTACGGTAATATTTCTGAGAAACAATTCCGTAAAACATTCCAAACTGCATCTTCTTTAAAAGGTGATGCTGGTGAAAACTTCATTGGTTTGCTAGAAACTAGACTTGATATCGTAATTTATAGATTAAACTTTGTACCTACAGTTTTTGCTGCACGTCAATTCATTAATCACAAACATATTAAAGTTAACGGTCAAACAGTTAACATTCCTTCTTACAAATTGAAAGATGGTGATGAGATTGAAATTAAAGAAGCTTCTAAACAAATACCAATGGTGATTGAAGCTACTGATACACCTGAAAGAGATATTCCTGACTATTTGGAAGTTGATCTTAAGGCTAAAAAAGGTAAATTTATTAGAATTCCTAATGTAGATGAAGTTCCATACCCAGTTAACATGGAAGTGAACCTAGTAATCGAATTCTATTCAAGATAATAATATGAGTTTGTAGCTTTGCACTTGTTGCAGAGTTATAAATAAAGGATTATTAAAAGCCCTATGCTTAATTGTTTAGGGCTTTTTTTATGTCTAAAATTATCTATATATAAAATATGAGTGATATTATTCTAAATAGACATAGAAGGTTAAGGTCTAGTACTGCAATTCGATCAATAGTTGCGGGGGTGAATTTAAGCCCTTCTGACCTTATCTTACCTCTATTTGCTACTGATCAGAAATCTGAAAAATCTGAAATAGCTAGCTTGCAAGGTGTTTTTAGATTAGGTGAGAAAGAATTGTTTGAAGCAATTCAAAAAGCTCAGCTAGTTGGCATAACAGCGATAGCCTTATTTCCTGTCATTGACGCTAATCATAAAACGAAAAATGGTGAATATGCCTTAAATGAGGGTAATTTTATATTTAAACGTATTAGAAATATAAAACAAAAATTCCCTAATATGTTAGTAATTGCAGATATTGCTTTAGATCCATATACAAATCATGGTCATGATGGTATTTTAAATTCAGTTGGTGATGTTGATAATGATAAAACGGTGGAGATTTTAGCGAGGCAGGCAATAGCACTTGCTGATGCTGGCGCGGATATAGTCGCGCCATCAGATATGATGGATGGCAGAGTTTTTGCGATTCGTTTAGCTCTTGAAAAAAATGGCAATCAAAACACCATGATACTTTCATACTCCGCAAAATATGCCTCTCATTTATACGCGCCATTTCGTGATGCAGTTGGGTCTTCAAGTAACTTAAAAAAAGCAGATAAAAAAACTTATCAAATGGATTTTAGAAATGCTGAGGAGGCTTTAAATGAAGTTGAAAGTGATATAGAGCAGGGTGCGGATATGGTTATGGTGAAGCCTGCAATGCTATATCAAGATGTGATAAGAATGGTTAAAGATAACTTTAATATTCCTATTTTTGCGTATCAAGTTAGTGGTGAGTATTCTATGTTAAAAAAATATGCTAATAATGATAACGAAACTTTTAATAATATATTAATAGAATCACTGACTTCTATAAAGAGGTCTGGCGCGACGGCAATTTTTACATATGGTGCAATTGAAGTTGCTGAAATAATTAATAATTTAAAATAATAATTACTTAATGATCAAAATCTTAAAAACATTACCAATAATAATGCTGTTTGTGCTTATGCCTCTTTCGGTTAGGGCTGGTATTGAAGCTGGGCAGTTTGATCAATTATTTTCTGCTGTTGATAAGCAATATACCCCATTTTCCAAGCAAGAATTTGAAGATAAAAAGTTAACTGCGCTGCAAGATAAAAACCCCAATGATATGTACGCGCTAGGCATGATGTATCTTGAAGGTATCAACACTGAAGTTGATTATATCCAATCCAGAGAGTGGTTACAAAAGTCTTCAAACCTTGGTAATTCAAACGCGATGATATATTTGGCTTACCTTTACACCTTAGATAAGCGAGTGACTAACTTTGATAAAAGTAGTGTAAGGGCAAAGAAATGGATTATGGAAGCCTATAAATCTGGCAACCCTATGGCTTCATATTATTTAGGTTTATGGTATGAAAACGGTATCGCTTACCAATCTGATTATCAAAGAGCCTTACAATATTACCTAAGGGCGGCAGATGCAAAAATAACAAATGCCTATGCAAAATTATTTTTATTTTACTATTTCGGTAGGGGTACTGAAGTTAACGTAAAACAAGCAATTCAAAACTTAATAAAAATAAAAAGGGAGTCAACTAACAAAGAAGCTATAGACTTCTCCACTTACTTGCTTGGTGAAATCTATATGAGTTTAGCATTACAAACCAATATTCCAGATATTAAATTTAAATTATACGAACTTGCTTGGTCTCATGGTAAAAAACGGGCGGCAGATGCAATTGGCGATTTATATTCAGAAGGTGTAGGTGTTAGGAAGGATTATAATAATTCGGAACGGTGGTACAAAAATGCGGTTGATTCATTTGAGAGTATATATTCAATGGAAAAACTAGGGCTTATGTATCTTAAAGGGCCGGGTGATATTGAGCGTGATTACACTAAAGCATTTTCTATGTTTAAACGTGCTGCGGAAATTGGTGGCGTAACAGGTGCTCATTATATGGGTTATATGTATTATTATGGGTTGGGGGTTGATAAAGATCCTGAGTTAGCAAAATTATGGTTTGAAAGGTCTAAGAAAAATGCTGAAAGAGCTAGAAAATATGGAACTATTGATAATATCAGCTATGAAACTGATGTTGATAAGATTCTTAATAGGTAGCAAAGATTTAAATGCCAAATCTAGATTTTGAAAATAAATACCCTAATAAAATAATTGCTGGCGTAGACGAGGCGGGTAGAGGGCCTTGGGCTGGGCCAGTTGTAGCGGCGGCTGTAATATTACCTGTGGGTTATGAAGTTGATGGTTTAGATG
>CAYGRX010000169.1:0-3899 GCA_964352365.1 uncultured Rickettsiales bacterium | reverse complement strand
ATACTCCAGTTACTAAAACCCCTCTTGAAGTTCGTCAAGGTAAAGGTAACGGTGCTGTTGAATTTTATGCTGCGAAAGTTAAGCCGGGTACAATTTTATTTGAGCTTGGTGGCGTTAGTGAGGAAGTTGCAAGAGGGGCATTTTCAAATGCATCTGATAAACTTCCTATTAAAACAAAATTTGTAAAAAGAGTTAACTAGGTTACTAAAATGAAGTACGAAGAATTAAAAGGAAAATCAGTTGATGAGCTTAATAAGCTTGTTGCAGAGCGTAAAAAAGAGTTATTTAACTTACGTTTTCAAAAAACAACTGGTGAACTAGAGAAAACTCATAGATTTGCTCAGGCTAAAAAGGAAATCGCGAGAATAAAAACATTTATTAATAGTTTGCAGAAAAAATCTGCTGCTTAAATAATTTTATCTACCAGAGGACGTTATGCCAAAAAGAATTTTACAAGGTGTTGTTGTTAGCGATAAAGCTGATAAAACAATAACAGTGAAAGTTGAGAGAAGAATACCTCATAAACTTTACAAAAAAATTATTACAAGATCTAAAAAATATAGTGCTCATGATGAGACTAATAAATATAAGATCGGTGATTTAGTTTCTATTCAGGAAACGAAACCAATTTCTAAGTCAAAAACTTGGATTGTTATTGAAAGTGAGTCAAAATAGCAAAAAGTGGTTGTAAGTAGTTAGTTATTAGTATATAAGGCGCTTCCTTGTCGCATTTTGTTGTGCGGATGGAGGTGAAATAGAGGTTTAAAGGTTTAAAATGATAATTTCTGAATCAAAATTAATGTCTGCAGACAACTCTGGCGCAAAAGCTATGAGATGTATTAAGGTTCTTGGTGGATCTAAAAGAAGATTTGCAGGTGTGGGCGATGTTATAGTAGTGTCAGTAATTGATGCTATACCTCGTGGTAAAGTTAAGAAAGGTTCTGTTCAAAAGGCAGTTATCGTAAGAACTAAAAAAGAGACTAAGAGAGCTGACGGTACTTCAATTAAGTTTGATACTAATGCAGCTGTTTTATTAGGTGGTAATGGTAAGGATCCTATTGGGACTCGTATATTTGGCCCAGTTCCTCGTGAATTACGTGGTAGAGGATATAATAAGATTATTTCTCTAGCACCTGAAGTATTGTAATAACTATTTTATAATTTGGTTAATGAAAATGGCAAAAGCTGTAAAAAATAAAATTCGTCTTAAAAAAGGTGATCAAGTTAAAGTGATCACTGGTAAAGATAAGGGTAAGAAAGGTGAAATTCTTAGAGTGTTAAGTGATAAGAATAGAGTTGTTGTTTCTGGCGTTAATAAAGCTAAAAAGCACGAAAAACCTTCTATGACTTCTCAAGGTGGAATCACTGAGAAAGAAGTTTCTATGAATATATCTAATGTTGCTTTAATTGATCCTAAAGATGAAGGTATCACTAAAGTGGGTTATAAATTCCTTGATGATGGCAAAAAAGTTAGAGTTGCTAGAAAATCAGGTGAGGTAATTTCTTAAATTATTGGTAATGAAGATGACAGCAGTAGCTAGATTACATAAAGAATATAAAGACAATATCGTTCCGAGTCTTAAGAAAGAATTTGGATACAGTGAGATGCAGGTTCCTAAGCTAGAAAAGATTACGATTAACATCGGTCTTGGTGAAGCTCTTAAAGACTCTAAAGTGGTTGATAATGCGTTTGAAAACTTAGTTGCAATTGCTGGTCAAAAACCTGTGATTACTAGAGCTAAGAAATCAATCGCAACTTTTAGATTGAGACAAGATCAGGCAATTGGATGTAAAGTTACACTTAGACGTAAAAAGATGTATGAATTCTTAGATAGATTGATAAATATCGCTCTTCCAAGAATTCGTGATTTTAGAGGTCTTTCTGTTAAATCTTTTGATGGTTCTGGAAATATCACTATGGGTATTAAAGAACAAATAATCTTCCCTGAAGTTGATTATGATCAAATAGATGCAGTTAGAGGTATGGATATTACTATCGTAACTTCTGCTAAAACTGCTGAAGAAGCTAAGGCACTAATTAAAGGCTTCGATATGCCTTTTATAAATTAATTAATAATATTGGATTACCATGGCAAAATTAAGCGCTAGAGAAAATAATAGAAAAAGAGAAAGGTTGGTTTCTAAGTTTAAAGAAAAGAGAACTGCTCTTAAATCTACTATAATGAATAAAGAAACTTCTCAGGAAGAAAGAATGGAAGCTGTATTCAAGCTTGCTCAACTTCCTAGAAATGGTGCGCAAAACAGAGTTCGTAACAGATGTTCTGTAACTGGTCGTCCGCGTGGCTACTACCGTAAGTTCGGTGTTAGTAGAATAATATTAAGGGATCTTGCTAGTATTGGTCAAGTTCCTGGTCTTACAAAATCAAGCTGGTAATAAATTAGAGAGAGAATAGATATGTCATTTAACGACGCTACATCTGATATGATTGCAACAATTAGAAACGGGCAGGCTGCAAATATTGCAACTGTTAGAGCTGTTTCTAGTAAGTTGAATAAGAACGTTCTTCAAGTTCTTCAGGATGAAGGTTACATTAATTCATTTGAAGAAATTGAATTGTCTAAAGGTATTAAAAGGATTGATATTGCTTTGAAATATTTTGAAAATAGGCCAGTTATCAAAAAGATAGCAAGGGTTTCTAAGCCTGGTTTAAGAAAATATTCTGCTATTAACTCATTACCTAAAAATTTTAACGGGCTTGGTATTAAAGTTGTTTCAACTTCCCAGGGTGTTATTCCTGATTATGAAGCTAGAAAGCTTAATATTGGCGGCGAAATTATTTGTGAGGTATTCTAATAATGTCTAGAATTGGAAATAACCCAGTTGCAATTGCTTCTGGTATTGATTTTAAAGTTGATGAAGCTAACGTTGTTACAGTTAAAGGGCCAAAAGGTACTTTAGTTCAAAAGCTTCCTGAGCAAGTTTCAATCAAACTTGAAGGTGGTGAAGTTAAATTCGCACCTATTAACGACAATGATAAAGATGCAAGCGCATTTTGGGGTTTATCTAGGTCATTGGTTAATAATATGGTTGAAGGTGTTACTAATGGTTTTACAAAAAAACTTGAGATTCAAGGTGTTGGTTATAAAGCACAGGCTCAAGGTAAAACAATTAAATTAAACTTAGGTTACTCACACGATATTGATTACGTTGTTCCAGAAGGTATTGAAGTTAAAACTCCAAAACCTACTGAAATTGAAATCAGTGGTATTGACAAACAAAAAGTTGGTCAAGTTGCTGCGGAGATCAGAGCTTTCAGAAAACCAGAGCCTTACAAAGGTAAAGGTATAAGATATGAAGGTGAGTATGTTATTAGAAAAGAAGGTAAGAAGAAGTAGGTAGACGATTATGGTTGCTAAAATTTCACCAATAGAAAAAAGAAGACAAAGAATTCGTACTAAGTTGAAGAAGTCTGGTAACAAGCTTCCTCGTTTGACGGTTCTTAGATCTAACAAGAATATTCATGCACAGATTGTTGTGGATGGTAAAACTGTTGCATCAGCTTCTACATTAGATAAAGAATTATCTAAGTTGACTAATAAATCAAACGCAGAAGCTGCAAAGGCTGTTGGCGAATTGGTTGCTAAACGTGCTGTGAAAAGTAAAGTTGATAACGTTGTATTTGATAGAAGTGGATACATCTATCATGGACGTGTTCAAGCTTTGGCGGAAGGTGCTCGTGCAGCTGGACTTAAATTTTAAGAATAATTCTAAATTAAGATATTAACGGATTAAAAAAATGAACTCTAAATCAAACAACAACAATAATAGAAACAATGATGAGCCACAAAGTGATATCATTGAAAATTTAGTTGCTATTAACAGAACTGCAAAAGTCGTTAAAGGTGGGAGAAGGATTGGGTTTACTGCAATAGTACTT
>CAYGRX010000168.1:0-3971 GCA_964352365.1 uncultured Rickettsiales bacterium | reverse complement strand
CAAGATCACTTTCACCAGCTATTTTTAGTCCTGGTAAAGCTATTTCTGTTTGAGCAGGAAGTATAGTAGCCGCAAGAAATGAAATAACAAATAGTGATAGTAGCTCGTAAATATTACTCATATTTTGACATGGATATTTTTATGATAGAGAAACGCCGAAAATATAACCTATTAAGGCTGTAAAAGCCATTGCGGCAGCTCCCCAGAAAGTAACCCTAAGAACTCCTCTAGTTATATTAGCACCACCTAGTTTTGCACCAACAGCCCCCAATAATGCCAAAAAAACCATAGTTGAAGCACTAACGCCATAAGGAATAAATGTTATAGACATCAGTAAGGCGCAAATAAGAGGCAAAGCACCGCCTATTGCAAAAGTAATCGCAGAGGTTATTGCTGCTTGGAGTGGTTGTGCGGTTGTAATTTCAGTAATTCCAAGCTCTTCTCGGGCGTGAGCTCCTAAAGCGTCGGTCGCAGTTAGTTGCTCTGCCACTTCTAAAGCTGTTTTGTCTGATACACCTCGCTTTACAAAGCTCATTTTGAGTTCATTAAGTTCAAATTTAGGGTTTTTGCCTAATTCATATTCTTCTTTTTTTAAATCAGCTTTTTCTGTATCTGCTTGAGAGCTTACAGAAACATATTCCCCTGCCGCCATTGACATCGCGCCAGCAACTAAACCGGCAATTCCCGCAATTATAATCTCTGGCCTAGCGGTATCTGCGGCGGCAACGCCAACAATTAGGCTAGCTGTTGAAACCAATCCATCATTCGCGCCAAGAACGGCAGCTCTTAACCAGCCAATGCGATGCGAATAATGGTGCTCAAGGTGTTTCATATTGTTTTTATTGTATTTCGGAAGATGCTTGTTTTATTAAACATATATTGTTTGAAGTTTGCCTCAATAAATTAATTGTTTAATTGATGATGATCAAATACATCAGTAAAATATAGTATATATACACTATATGAGCATCATACACCGTATCCGCATATACCACGCAACGCTAGCAATTTTATCTATACTTGCTTATTTGACAGGTGAGTTTGGAATCATCCATTCTTGGCTTGGTTATGGAGTGGCGATAGTTATTGCATTGCGGTTATTATGGGTATTAAGTGGTAATCCACAAGTTGGACTTATGCGTTTTTACCCATCTTTTGAAGGACTTAATCTATCCAACGCATTTACTCACCCAGCTATTACCAAAACATTTATGCTTGGCATTGCGCTGAGTCTATTAGCAGTTACAGTCACAGGTATTATTATGGATAAAGGCGAGTCTATTGGTCTTGCGGGTGCTGAGTTAGTTCCTAATGCTTATGCTGACGATGATGACTATGATGGTTACTATGATAAAAAAGAAGGTGGTTTTTTTGAAGAGGCACTAGAAGAAACCCACGAATTTTTTGCCAACCTTCTGCTTATTTTTGTAGTTCTGCATGTTACTTATATATTGCTATTTAAACTCCCTTTAGCAAAGTTTATGCTCTTTGTTCCAAAACGTACAGATAAAGATAAGTAATTAATACAAAACAAAATGTTATGGGCAAATTTTAATGTTAGAAATATTTACTAAACTTGCTAACTATGGAACCTATGAAGTCTTAAAGTTAGATGCAAAAACACATTTGGCACAAGCAGTACACTTCTTCATTGAAGATACTACCAAGATTTTCTTTCTTCTGACGTTTTTGATGTTAATTGTTGGTTTTTTACGCTCATGGATTTCACCTGTGAAAGTACGACATTGGCTTGATGGAAAACCCAAAATATTAGCTTATTTTCTTGCAGTTATACTTGGGGCAATAACTCCCTTTTGTTCCTGCTCATCAATTCCATTATTTATTGCGTTTCTCAGCTCTGGCATTCCTCTAGGAGTAACTATGGCTTTTCTTATCACCTCACCAATGGTTAATGAAGTTGCGGCTATTCTATTTGGAGAAGCCATTGGCTGGACATTCACCTTGTCATATATTGGCGTGGGGATGGCCACAGGAATGATAGGGGGCATGCTTATTGACTTCTTTAAGTTAGAAAAGTGGGTTGAGCCTTTTGTATTTGAAGCCACTAAACCCGCAAATGACTTGGAAGAACCTGTGTTAACTATCAAAAAACGCTTCTACCATGCATGGCAAGAAACCTTAGATATTTTGAAGCGTGTTTGGCTCTATGTTCTTATAGGAGTTGGTGTGGGTGCGGGAATTCATGGTTTTGTACCTCAGGAATGGTTCATTTCTCACACTGGTGCTGATAATCTATTTGCTGTACCGCTCGCTGTTTTGGTCGCTGTACCACTTTATTCCAACGTTACAGGGGTTATTCCAGTAGCAGAAGTTTTAATCGATAAAGGGTTGCCCGTGGGAACAACTCTAGCATTTATAATGAGTACGGTTGCTATATCTTTGCCCGAACTTGTTATTTTACGTAAAGTTCTAAAATTTAAGATGCTGGTGTTTTTTGTAGCCTATCTGGCACTTGCTTTTGTTATTGTAGGCTATGGATTTAATTTATTTTTCTAACAAAATTTTAACAAAAGGAGAGCTTAATGAAAAAAGTTGAAGTATTTGGTACTGGTTGCAAAAAATGTATTACCACCGAAGAGATGATAAAAGCTAAAGCTGAAGAACTGAACGCCGATATTGATTTGCAGCATATCTATGATCCAGTTGTAATCGCATCACGAGGAATTATGACAACTCCAGCGGTTATAGTAGATGGCAAGCTAGTACATAAAGGCGGGCTGCCTGATAATGATGATATAACAGAATGGTTAAAATAAACCCTTAAAGTTTATTCAGTGGCACTTTGATATATTGCACTCCGTTTTTTTCTTTTTTCCCAAGGTCACCAGCGCGGAGGTTAATTTGAATCGCAGGAAGGAGCAAACGAGGAACTGCTTTTCCTATATCTTTGGCATGTCGCGCTGCAACATATTCCTCTTTAGTAACGGAATCATTAACCATTATGTTTTTTTTCTTTTGCTCTGCTACTGTGGAAATATGACCTTCTAAACTTCCTTGAGGTGGGTAATCGTGCCCTGTAAATAAACGAGTATTTTCTGGTAATGATAATATTTTTTGGATAGATTGATATAATGTTTCCGCACTTCCACCGGGGAAGTCTGTTCTAGCAGTACCAACATATGGCATAAAAATAGTATCACCTGCAAATGCCGCATCTTCTATTAGATAAGTTACGCAAGCTGGTGTGTGCCCTGGTGTGTGCATAACCTTTACTTCAATAGAGCCAATATTGAAAATCTCGCCATCTTTAAATAAATGATCAAACTGTGAGCCATCCAAAGGGGTATCATCTTCAATATTAAATAATGGCACCCAGAATTCTAAAACTTCTGTTATCTTCTCTCCCATTGCAATTTTTCCGCCCAAATTTTCTCTAAGGTAGTGAGACGCAGTTAGGTGGTCTGCATGGGCGTGTGTTTCCAAAATCCACTCTAATGTTAAGTTGTTATCAGTAATATGTTTTATTAATAAATCCGCTGATTTAGTGGAGGTTTTACCAGCGTTCATGTCATAGTTTAAAACGGAATCTATAATGGCGCATTTGTTTGTTTCAGGGTCGCTAACGATATATGTAAAAGTTGCTGTTTCATGATCAAAAAAATGTTCGATTTTCATGTTATATACCAAAGTTAAATTATTAATAAATTTCCATTAATTCTAATACTAAAATTGATAGTCCTAAAATAAGAGTAAAAAACCCAAAAACTTTTTTTAGATTCTGCCCGTTGAGGTGTTTTCCTAAATTTGTTCCAATAAACATTCCGAGTAAAGTTAAGGAGATAAAAATTATAAGTAAATTCCAATCCAGAGGGATATTATTTACCAAATCACCGCTAAACCCAATTAAAGAATTGATTGCGATGATTGTTAAAGATGTTCCAATTGCTGTTTTTATATCAAGCTTAAAAAGCCATATCAGGGTTGGGATTATCAAAAAGCCACCACCAGCT
>CAYGRX010000167.1:0-4042 GCA_964352365.1 uncultured Rickettsiales bacterium | reverse complement strand
ATATAATTGAGATTGAGTCTAAAATTAAACAGGCAAACCTAACTTCCGCACAAGCTGATGAACAGCTACTCGAAATTGACTCTAATTTTAAACAACAAATGCAAAAACAGCTTTTTGCCCAAGAGCCCCTACCAATAACAAAAAAGGGATGGAATGATTTTATTAAAAATAGCAAAGGCTACTTTAGTAGCTTTAGCTTCCCCGAAGCTGCTAGATATTTCATTAGCGCATTTTTTATTCTTTGCTTTATAGCCTTGCTACTTACCAGCCACCTGAATAACCTAATTAGCAAAGCACCAGGGATAGTTGCCGAAAGCCCGCTTACCTATTCTAGGTTGTTAATAATTGTTATTTCTGGCTATTTGATTGTTTTAATAAGGTTTGGGCACATCAATTTAGGCAAGGCCGTCCACCTACAAAACTTACTTGAAATTATATTAAGTACGTTTCTAGCCATAGCTTTATTCAAGGTTATTGGAAAAGTTAAATTTATAATTCCCGAAAAGAATTATGACGAGCTAGGTGAACGTAAAAAATGCTATAAATGGCTTTGGAATGGAATTAGAAAAATATTTTTATTAGTACTTTTCTCCGTGCCTATTTTAAATATTTTGGGATATAGCAATTTATCTTTATATCTAACTTCAAATATTTTAGCGACTATATTTGCCGCTTTAATTTTTTATTGGCTTAGACGTTTTTTAAAGTTTATTTGCAATGAGTTAGCCAACGTAACCAGCAATAAAGAAAATAAAAGATCCGTTGAAGACGATGAGTTATCACCACTTACAATTACAATCGCAGAGCCAATAATCGCTATTTTATCATTATTATTTTTGGCCTTCGCATGGGGACTATCCATGGAAGATTTAATAATTTGGTATGATAGATATAGGGGAGGAGTTGAAATTGGTGATGTTAAAATAAACTTCCTAAGCCTAGGATCTGGACTAGGGATTTTCTTTGTAATCCTTCTTATTACCAAGGTTATACAATGGTTTATTTATAATAGGGTTTTAACTCATGGAAATATAAATATAGGGCTCCGTGATGCAATTTCTGCAACCGCTTCTTATATAGGCATTACAATTGCAATTTTGGTTAGCTTAGGTTCAATTGGCATTGATTTGTCAAACTTAGCAATTGTTGCAGGCGCACTTTCTGTCGGTATTGGTTTCGGCTTACAAACAATTTTTAATAATTTTGTTTCAGGCTTAATTCTACTTTTTGAAAGACCCTTAAAGGTTGGAGACTGGATTGTTGTAGGCGACCAGCAAGGTATAATAAAGAAAATTAGGGTGCGCTCAACTGAGATAGAAACATTTCAAAATTCATCAATAGTTGTACCAAATTCAAAATTAATTAGTGAAACCTTCAAAAACTGGACGTTACACGACGAAGTAGGACGAGCTGATATAAATATAGGTGTAGCTTACGGAAGCGACACTGAAAAGGTAAAAGAAATTTTACTAAATGTTGCGCATGATAATAAGAATGTTAGAAAAAAACCTGCTCCGAATGTTTTCTTTACTAATTTTGGAGAAAATTCTTTAGACTTTGAGCTTAGATGTTTCATCACAAATATTAGAAATTTATACTCAATTTCAAGTGAATTAAGATTTGAGATCGATAAAGCTTTTAGAGTCAATAAAATTTCCGTTCCGTATCCTCAAAGAGATATCCGCATTATTAAGGGTGATGTAGATATTAACTAATAAATTTTTAGTAAACACCTTGAATTATAGCTACATTAAGCATTAAGTGCTTATATGGATAAATACTAATTTATAGGAGATTTTTTATGACCAGTTTATTTGATAATTTAAAACTGGGAGACTTAACGCTTTCAAACCGCATTTTAATGGCACCATTGACACGTTGCAGAGCAAGCGAAGGTAGAGTTCCTAATGATTTAATGTTAGAATATTACGTTCAACGCGCCTCTGCAGGCTTAATTTTCTCTGAGGCAACATCAGTAACACCAACGGGTGTCGGTTATCCTGATACACCGGGCATTTGGTCTGATAAACAAATTGCTGGCTGGAAGAAAATTACTGATGCTGTTCATAATGCTGGTGGGAAGATGCTATTGCAACTTTGGCATGTTGGTCGCCTTTCAGACCCTAGTTATTTGGGTGGCGAGTTACCAGTTGCACCAAGTGCAATTGCAGCAGATGGTTATGTTAGCTTGATTCGTCCAAAAACTGAATATGTTACACCTCGCGCACTAGATATTAAGGAAATACCTGAGATTGTTGAAGCCTTTCGTAAAGGAGCTGAAAATGCTAAAGCTGCTGGCTTTGATGCAGTTGAAATTCATGGAGCTAATGGATATTTACTCGACCAGTTTTTGCAAGATAATAGCAATATAAGAAATGATAAATATGGTGGGTCAATTGAAAATCGAGCAAGGCTTATGCTTGAAGTTACTGATGCGGTAATTTCCGTTTGGGGAGCAGGAAGAGTTGGAATGCATTTAGCTCCAAGATGCGATGCGCAATCCATGGGAGATTCCAACCCACTAGAAACTTTTAGCTATGTTGCGCGTGAGCTTGGTAAACGCAAAATAGCCTTTATTTGCGCGCGTGAACATCAAGGAGATGATAGCATAAGCCCAAAACTAAAGAAGGAATTTGGCGGTGCTTATATTATAAATGAGGGATTCACAAAAGAATCTGCGGAAAAGATTTTGTCTAATAACAATGCTGATGCAGTTGCTTTTGGTAAGTTATTTATTGCCAACCCAGATTTACCTGAACGCTTCCGTAATGATGTGAAATTAAATAACCCAAACCCAGAAACCTTTTATGCTAAAGGAAAAGAGGGATACACTGACTATCCGAATTTAGACAACATTTAATAGGATTAGGAGATCTCCCCAGAAGATATAGAACCAAGAAAATCTTTAACTATTCCAAGCTCTATTTTAACATCATTTAACATCTGCATTTTTCTATCTTTAGCTGATTCAAAATTTTGTTCAGCATTTAAACATAATTGATATAAAGCATCTGCACCAAGATTTCCAGATGAGCCTTTAATTTTATGAGCGGCAGATTTCCAATCTAGCTTTGCGCTATCTTCTAGGCTATCTTCAAGGTCTAGAATACTAATGTCCGCCTGTTCACAAAACATTTCAATTAATTCTGCTTCTTCGTCTGGGTCATCGTCAGTAAACATTCTAAGCTGCTCCATATTGACAGCAGGGTTTTTATTTTTTTCATTAATATTAGTTGAATCATTTTCTACTTTCTCTTTATCTTCAAAAATAAACCATCTACTTAACAAAGTTTTTAGCCGCTCAGGGTTTAGGGGTTTGCTTATATATTCGTTCATGCCTGCCTCTAGGCACTTTTCTCTATCCCCTACCATTGCGTTAGCTGTCATAGCAATAATAAGCCTTTTTTCTTTAGAGTTAATTTCATTAGTTCTAATATTTCTTGTAGCTTGAAAACCATCCATCTCTGGCATTTGGCAATCCATAAATACGCAGTCATATTGATTATTTTGCATTTTTTCTACCGCTTCAATGCCATTTTCAGCTAAATCTATATTCATATAACCAAATTTACCTAAAAGTTTTTTCGCAAAAATTTGGTTAACTGGATAATCTTCAACTATTAAAATTTTTGATTCATTTGCAAATTTTCTATTTTCTTCAATGTTAAGCTCCTCTTCAATACTATCTTTATTTTCAGATATCGCTTCTTCAATAGGGATTTTGAACCAAAAAACTGAACCTCTACCAACAACACTCTTTAAACCAATCTCTCCATCCATTAATTCAACTAATTGTTTAGTGATAGCTAGCCCCAAGCCTGTGCCGCCATATTTTCTAGTGATTGATGCATCTGCCTGAGTAAATTTAGCAAAAACATCTTCAATTTTATCTTCTGGGATTCCAATTCCAGTATCCTCAACTTTACAGTTTAAATATTTTTTTTCGCCTTCATTTTCAATGAACATATCAAGTCTAACCATTCCCTGTTCAGTGAATTTAATAGCATTACTAACTAAATTGTTAACAATTTGCTTTACCCTT
>CAYGRX010000166.1:0-4111 GCA_964352365.1 uncultured Rickettsiales bacterium | reverse complement strand
AATTTTAATGAAAAGTAGATTTAATATAAGTTAGCTTCACTGATTATTTTTTGAGAATGGTTAGCAAGCTCCTTCCTTTCTTTAAAATTATCAGCTGATATTTTGTCTAAATATTCAATTTTTACTTTCATGCCTTTTGAATGCATTACAGAAAGCAAATGCGGAACCAAAGTCATATCTCCATGCCACGCAATTCTATCTATATTTTTTTCATTAATTTCTTTGCCATCAAAAGCTGTATATTTTATAATAATAGGCTGAATTTTTATGCCTGTATTTAATACGATATCAAACAAGCTAGTTTTAAATTTTTTTATCTCTCTACCATTATTTGTAGTGCCTTCTGGGAAAATTATTATGTTTTCACCAGACTCAATGACATTTTTTATATCTTCTTTTAGCTTTATGGTGCCTCCACCTTTTCTATTTATATAAATAGGCATTGAAAGAGTTGTTAGCCAACCTATCATAGGCCAATACTTAATTTCTTTTTTAGGTGTAAATCTACCATTTAATCTTGTTCCAATAACAGGTATGTCTATGTAAGAGCAATGGTTAGAAATTATGAAATAGCCTTTTCCCATATTATCATCAAGCTCTTGGCCTTCAACATCAATTCCAAGAAGTTTACAAATTGAAATGCTAAAAATTCTCAGCAGCTTTTTATGAGCATCTTTAAACCATATATAAGTTATTGAACCAAATAACAAAAGGAAGAAAACTATTGTTAAAAATGCTAGATATTTAAAACCCGCAACTATACATCTATATAAAAAATAGAGCATATCAGCCAACAAATTTATTAGAGTATTTCTGTGCGATTTTTGATGTATCCATAATTATACATACATCAATAGTTTTACAAAATTCGTCTTTAACGGCACCATTACCCACCATACATCCAGCCCTGATATACCCCTTTAAAAGGGCAGGCAGTTGAAGCATGATATCTTTCTTATCAATGGTTTTAAGGTCTACTGGCTTGATTTTTATAGCAACCTCTGGCAGTGCCTCAGGACAAATTTCTTCAGGCGCTAAATGATTCTGCATTAAGTAATAAATAGTATCGTTATATTTATCTTCATCTATACCTTTAAAACTTGCACAGCCAAACATAAAATCAATTTTATGAGCTGCTAAATATATGCCCAAACCTTTCCATAAAAGCTGAATAACTTTGCCATCTCTATAAGCAGGGTGAATACAACTGCGACCAAGCTCAAGCAAATTATAAGTTGAGGCTAAGAGCTTAGATATATCAAACTCTGTGGAAGTATATAGTTTTGCTGGTTTTTTAGAATCATTACGCCTTAGGAGCCTATATGTTCCCACCACCTCATCACCATTCATTACAAGTAAATGTTCGCAACTAGAGTCAAACTCATCTTCATCAATGCCACCACTAGGTTCAGTTAAACCATTTGGCTCATCAAAAAAAGTAAAATACCTTAATTTTTTAGAACTTAGTATCTCAGATTCAGTTTCAGCTAATTTAAGATATATATCACCTTTTCTGCAATCGGAAAAATCTGGAATAATTTTATTATTATCAGTCATAAATTAGCTCTTATAGAAAGGGCAATTATCATTAAAAAAACCTTAAATCAACCATAAGGTTATATAGTCCACTTATATTAATAGAGTTTTTTCACGTTGATAAGAATTTATAATTTTTTGTAGCATTTTGTTTATATTTTGGATATAAGCTCCGTCAAATTACCTAATGGCGGAGTAGCTCAGTTGGTTAGAGCAGCGGAATCATAATCCGCGTGTCGGGGGTTCGAGCCCCTCCTCCGCTACCATTTATAAGTCTCTTTAAGCCTTAATAAACCATTTTAATTATAAAACCTTAATAGGTAAATATAATCCACAGCTTCTTAGATAAAACTTTATCTTTTAAAACCATTTAGTAGACTTATCAATTCAGTTGAGTTGTTGGTTAATGCACCAGCCCCATTAGAACCCCCACTTGATGACAATGCCTTTGAAAGCACACTATTACCAGTCGCTTGGTTAACAAGGTTATAATTAACTACTCCATTAGCTCCGTTACCTGAAAGTGCATTTGATATATTGGAAATATCTGCATTCAATAAGTATTGAGGATTTTTATTATTTAAATATCCTGCACTATTTAATGTTTGAGATAATATATTTTCAAATAATCCGTTAGAAAGCGTGGCATTTGCCAAGTCACCATTATTACCCCCTAATACTGAAGATAGGATAGTGCTAGCACCAGAATTTGACCCACCAGTAATATTACCTATACCAATATTATTAAGCAGGACAGATTTAGCAATTTCATTAGTAGATTGGCCACCTATCAAACCACTAAGAATTTGAGGATTACTCATTAAATTACTAAAAGCATTAGAATTATTACCATTTTGGTTATTACAAGAAGTTAAAATTAAGACCAAGGTAATAAATTTTATTAATGCGTAATTTTTCATTTTTTTCCTAATTAATTTACAACCAATATCATTGTAGATAATTATATATTATCACTAAAAAAAATCTAACAGAGTTAGCTTACTTAATTTAGAAGCTAAACTGTATTGATGCAATTCCTGTATGAGACTCCACATCCCTGTCACCTGTGATTTGAGGTAATATCAAAGGAACAAACCCTTTATTGTATAAATACTCAAAGCCAAGCTCTACATTTGGAGATATTTTTAACTCGCCACCAACAATAGTTTGCTCCATTCTTTCCCATTCCGTTCCATCATCGCCTTGTTCACCTCTACTATACATAACTGAGAAAATATAAGGCATATTATAGATTGATGTTTTATATCTAGTTTGCAACGTTAGAGCTGAAACCTCCCAATCTGTTGCTTGCCACTCTTTTATACTTCTTGAGTACTCGGCCATAAAATCAATATTCTGCCATGCGAGCTCTGCATTTATGTTCCAAGCACCATTCCAGTCTCTACCACTATTACCAGCGCTTGGAGGATGATGAGCTAATGTACCATCATAGATAGTTCCCTTTAAATAGCCGCCACCAAATTTTAAACTTAGATCATCAGAGAAATTTAATTTCTTAGTAAAGCTAAAGGCAAAATTTTCATACCCAGAATTATCAGGAGCATTTACAACTCTTAACCCCCTATCATTAGCAAGTAAGGTTGCTACTAAGTTTAGGTCATTTTCATAATAACCAAATTCAAATAAAGGTTTATCTGTTTGAGCCCAAAAATAGTGGCTACTATGGTTATGAGTAATTGGCGCATAACTTGAGAAATTACCGAATGATACTGTCTTTCTGCCGAATAATGCATAAAATGGCGATGTTCCTAAATCACCATACATTAGATAAAATTTTCTGAGCTGGGCATTCTCTTGCCCAGGATACTCTACATCACTATATTCGCCCTGAACAAATGCAGTAAAAGCACCATAGTTTGCGGTTAAATTAACTGATGCATCATTTAAAATTTCTTCATCAGCCTTTTCTCCACTTGTGTGCTGATTAGGTATGCGTGAAATGATAGGGAACTTACCAGCTATGTTAGTTTTTTCCCATACATGGCTTGCGGTTACCCTCCCCCCGATATAAAGAGATTCATCTTTTAATTCACCAGATTGCTTTGCTTTTAAAATTTGCAACGATTTATCTGTTAAATATTCCTGCCTATCAGAAATTTTAGATGAGTAGTCCAAGTTAGTTTTAATAAAACCCAAATCGATTTCTTGGTTTTTATTTGGATCCAAAAAGTTGAATGACTCCGCACCATCATTTGCTGAAGCGAGGCCGACAAAGCTTGTTAAGGCTATACATATAGTGGTAATTTTAAGTTTATACATTCTAGTAATTTTTTATTTTATTATCATAATATATACTTTTATTAAAAAATAATTGAAATAGACTAGTATGATTTTCCTATTACTTTTGAACACTATCAAGAACATAGTGGCAAAATAATACCTCATATTCTCATATTTTAATTTTATCCAGCTAGATTAGCTCAACTCTACAAAAACTTCATATCAAGGCCTATATCAATAGATGGAGCAGAGTGCGTAAGAGCACCAACAGAAATATAATCAACACCCGTTTCAGCAATTGCTTTTACGGTTTTTAAAGTTACCCCGCCACTAG
>CAYGRX010000165.1:986-4187 GCA_964352365.1 uncultured Rickettsiales bacterium | reverse complement strand
ATAGATTTAAAAAAACTTGGGGTAAAAGAAGGTAAGCAAATAGGGGCTTTGCTAAAGTCTTCTGAGGAAATTTGGGAAAGAAGTAGCTATAAAAAAGATAAAAAACAAATTTTATCCGAGTTGAAAATTTAGCTGGGTCTTATGGTTGGTTGTAAAAACTAATTACTCAATTTTTCTATTAAATCTGCTAATTTTTTATCAGCATCTTCTGCGCCTGACTTTTTAGCGTTTTGTGCGGTCTCTATGAGTAAATTATCAAGCGTGAAAAATGTTTGCAATCTAGTCGATAAATTTTCTGCCGTAAAAGATTCTTCAGGCATGACCCATCCAATTCCTTGGTCTTCAAAAGAGTTTGCGTTTACCATTTGGTGGTTATCTTTTGAGTTGGGTAGCGGGACCATAATTGCGGGTCTGCCTGCAACTGCAATTTCTGTTAAAGTGGAGGCGCCACTTCTGCTAATTACAACATGTGAATTGGCTAGTCTTTCTGGTAAGTCCGAAAAGAAGCTATCTAGGTTTGCTTCAATATTCATTTTTTTATATTTGGCCTTAACCTCTTCCAAGTCTTCAGCTCTACATTGCTGATCAATTTTAATTCGCTCTCTATATATTTTTGGCAATTTTGCTATTGCGTCAGGAACTACCTTTGAGAAAACCGATGCACCTTGACTTCCACCTGTTACTAGAATGTTTAGGTTGGAATTTTCATGGAAATCAGGGTAGGGAAGGTCTCGTGTTTTTTGAACCGCGGGTCTAACTGGGTTGCCTGTGAAAACTACTTTTCTATAGTTATTTTCATCAATCCCACTAACTTCGGGAAATGAGGTTGCAATTGCATTGGCCTTGTCAATTAGCATTTCATTGGCTCTACCTAGTAGTGAGTTTTGCTCGTGTAATATAGCTTTAACTTTTTTGCTTTCAGATGCCGCTAACATAGTAGGGAAGCTTGGGTAACCACCAAAGCCAACGGCGCAAATAGGCTTATATTTTCTTAGTAGAAAAATGGATTTAATATAGCAAACTATTATCATTATTAGCGCTGCTAGTTTTTCAAGTATATTTCCTTTGACCTGTTTAACAGGTAGGATTATATGTTCAAACTTATGATCATTAGAAACATATTTCTCATATCTTTCATCAGTAACTAAAATGGGTTTGTAACCTCTAGAGGAAAGTTCTTCATATAGAGCTTGGGCGGGAAATATATGTCCGCCAGTGCCTCCTGCAACCAGAAAGATGGTTTTGTTTTTTTTATCTTTTTTATTCTTTTTAGCCATGAGTTATATTAACCGAATTTTTTTCTGGTGAAAGATAAAATCATGCCAATTGCAAGGCTTGCAGATATCATTGATGATCCGCCGTAGCTCACAAAAGGTAAGGTCATGCCTGTGTTGGGAAGTAAATTTATGGCAACGCCCATATTAATCGCCGCTTGGAAAAATATTTGAATTGTTAAGCCGCTAACTGCTAAAACCACGAATAGGTCTTTACTATTTAGCGTTTGATACAGGCATCTAATAGATAAAAAGGCATAAATAAAAATTAAACCGAGACAAAAAATTAAACCGAATTCCTCACCTGCAACTGAGAAAATAAAATCTGTATGTGAGTCTGGTAAAATTTCTTTAACCCTACCTTGCCCTGGGCCCGTTCCAAAAACTCCGCCATTTTCAAATGCCTGAAGTGACTTTGAAGTTTGGTAGTTATCGCCTGATGATGCATCGAGAAAAACATCGATTCGTTTCCTTACATGGTCAAGAAGAAAGTATGCAGTGATGATGCCAATTAATCCAAAAATTGCCCCCGAAAAAACTAGTAAAACATTTAAGCCGCCTATAATTAGCTGGCTAAACCAGATTACCGCGATTGAAAGAGTCATGCCAAAATCAGGTTGTCTGATAACAAAAAATAGAACTAAAGCTACTGATAGTGTGGCATATGTATATCCGGGAAAGTTCTTTTCGGTGGTTTTTCTGGTTAAAATCCAAGCAGTTAATACTGCTAAAAATGGCTTTATTACTTCGGATGGCTGTATTGAAAACCCTAGCAATCGCACCCATCTTCTTGCGCCTTTGGTTTCATAGCCAGCAAGCTCAACAAATATAAGTAGTAACAAGCATCCTAAATAGCCTAATATAGCGATTCTTCTAGTTGTGGTGGAGTCAGTAAAAGATAGTCCGATAATTATACAGAAGCCAATAACTAAAAATGCAAATTGCTTTTTTACAAAGTAAAATGGCTCATAGCCAATCCTTTGTGCGACTGAAGGGCTCGCTGCCATTAGTAATGCAATACCAATAATCGATAGAATAATTACGCATGACAATACGTATCTATCAATGCTTGCCCACCATTTTGTAGAGAGCTTTCTTTTTGTGGTTCTTAAATCCATATAAATTTAACAATAAATCAACTCTAATATTTTGTAACTTAATATATAAAACACTAATATATACCTATTAATTAACTTTAGATATTGTATAAAATACAACATCTGTATTTACAAAATAAAAACTAACAGCTAACTTAAATTTGTTTAATCACATTACTTTTTTCATAATCTATTTAAACGCCAAATGAGACACTATAACCTTAATCCATTTAAGCTTACCATAGTTAAATTCGTGGTGATTTTTAGTGCTATGATAGTCTTGGCTAATTCAGTTATTTTGGTTGTTCGCTCTTTAACCTCTTATCAAGAGGAAATTGATAAATCATACAGCTATGCAGAGCGTATTACCCGTGCTGTTAGTGATCATATCGAGTTAACTTTTTTAGCAGTTGATGTAGTTTTGAAAAGGGCAGTTGAAAAACATCATTTTAACCTATTATTTGGTGGACAAAAAAACCTATCCCAAGATACACAAAACAATATTATTTCATGGGTGAACGACACCCCTCAAATTTCTGCAATGATGATGGCAGATGAAAATGGTAAAATTACAGGGATATACAGAAAGAAAGGTTATAAATCATGGATGGAAGGCAAGGAGAATATTCTTAGTGAAAGATATTTTTCTGAACATATAGATAATTATGATCTTTTGTTTGTGGGTAGTCAAAAAAGTTTTCAACCAGATAGTGATGATTTTATTGTTTTAAGTAAAAGATTAAATAAGCTGGATGGCAGTTTTGATGGCGTTGCTATTGCTGTTGTAAATAATAAATATATTGATACATTTTTCAAATCTATTGAGAAGG
>CAYGRX010000165.1:0-976 GCA_964352365.1 uncultured Rickettsiales bacterium | reverse complement strand
TTGATTATTGACCACATAGATGGCAAAAATTTATTTTCATCATTTGGTAAAAGCACAACCGAATATCAAGAATATCTTGATATGAAAAAGAAGGATTCCAATAAGCTTAAGTTAAGTGAGTCAACTTACAAGCCCTTTATTGAGCTGGAGCTATCTGAGAGCAAAATTTCAATTATTAGTAATGGTAAGGACTACTCCTCTAATTTAAAATTATATGCCTACGCAACAATACCTTCTGTGTTTACTAATATTACTGTAATATTAAAAGGTGAAGATATTCTTGATGAGTGGAAGTCAGAAAGGTTTAGTGACACGGTTTTCTTTATAATATTTCTTTTATTTGTATTTATAATTGCATTTTTCTCTCTTGAGTTAGCAAAGAAGGTTCAAAAGCTTAGAATGTCAGAAAGACGCGCTCTTTCAGCTAGTAAGGCTAAGTCTGACTTTTTAGCAAATATGAGTCATGAGCTTAGAACACCATTAAATGCCATTATTGGTTTTTCTGAAATGCTATCAAGTGAGTATTTTGGAGAGGTGAATGATAAACAGAAAGAGCGTCTCAATGATATTCATGGTTGTGGAAATCATTTATTATCCCTGATTAATGAGGTGTTAGATTTTTCAAAAGGGCAGGCTGGAAAGCTTGAATTGCGTGAAGAGGAGCTTGAATTCTGGAGGGTAGTTAAAGAGGCTCTTAGATTATTCGATGAAAGGGCTGCGAAAGACGATATTACAGTAATTAATGATGTTTCAAAAAATTTACCATACATTGTCGCAGACAAAAGGAAGATGAAGCAGATACTTATAAATCTTTTATCTAATGCTATTAAATTTTGTAGAAAAGGTGGTGAAGTTAGAGTTTTCGCTAGGGTAAATGAAAAGGGTAATTTTGAATTTATTGTGCAAGATCAAGGCACTGGTATCGCGAAGGAAGATATTCCAAAGGCTTTGACTGCATTCGGTCAAGTTCATCAAG
>CAYGRX010000164.1:2198-4218 GCA_964352365.1 uncultured Rickettsiales bacterium | reverse complement strand
CTGAAGAAGTAGAAGAAGAAACTTCAGAGTATTAATTATTTTAACCCCATATTCCCCCACTTAATGTGATATGGGGTTATTTCCTTGGATTAGATATGTTAAATAAAAAAATTCCTTTAAAAATTATTGATATTGTTAAGGATAAACAGCCTAGTATCCCTATTTTTGCATTTAGAAAAAAAGCATTAATTAATGCCACTAAGTTTTTTCAAAATAATTTTAATGGAAAAATTCTCTATGCGGTTAAAACTAACCCGTCAAAATATGTTTTGAAAAATATTTATGAGCAAGGAATAAGAGGGTTTGATGTTGCTTCGCTACATGAAGTTAAGTTGATTCACGACTTGTTTTCTGATGCTAAAATGTATTTCATGCATCCTATAAAAAGCCGTGAAGCAATTAGAGAAGCCTATAAATTAGGTGTTAGAAACTTTTCACTTGATAGTGAAGAGGAACTAAAAAAGATTTTACATGAAACAAATAATGCTGCAGATTTAGAACTGCATGTTAGAATTGCGATTCCTAATAATTATGCAGAGTTAAATTTATCTGAAAAATTCGGAATTGAGCTTGATAATACAGCAGAGCTATTGCAATTAGTTCGAGACAAAGCAAAGAAGTTAGGCATCTGCTTTCATGTTGGCAGCCAATGTATGCATCCTGATGCTTATAGAATCGCCATTAGAATGGTTTCTGGAATTATAAAAGATGCTAATATTAAAATAGAAACGTTCAATGTTGGAGGGGGCTTTCCATCAATTTACCCTGGCATGATACCACCTGATATTGAAGAATTCTTTTCGGCAATTCATGAGGAATTTAAAAAAGTTGAAAATCATCAAAATATAGAACTTTTATCGGAGCCAGGCAGAGCAATTGTTGCTGAATCAACTTCTGTTGTAGTTAAGGTTGAAATGCGTAAGGGTGATAAACTATACATAAATGATGGTACCTATGGAAGTTTGTTTGATGCTGGCATCCCCAATTTTATATTCCCTGTGAAGCTACTTAGAGAGGAGGGTATAGACAATAAACAAATTATGCCTTTTAGTTTTTATGGGCCAACATGTGATAGCTTGGATTTTATGAAAGGTCCTTTCTATATACCTAATGATGTGCGTGAAGGTGATTATATTGAAATCGGCCAACTTGGTGCATATGGTGGAACTATGGCAACTAGATTTAACGGTTTTTCGGCAGAGAAAACAGTATATAAAGTTTCTGATGAGCCATTGATGACAATGTATGATGATGATAAATATACTAATGAACTTTTTGAAAATATAGCTGCTTAAAAAAGTTAAGATAATCTATTTTTAAAATCCTCATATTTAAATGATTTAATTATCTTATATTTTCCATCTTTCATTAAAATTCCTAGGTCTGGCAAAGGCATTCCGTTAAAACTATTATTTTTCACAAAGCTATATTGCATCATATCTTTGAAAATAACTTTATCGCCTATATTAAGTGGGTTTTTAAAATTATATTTACCTATCACATCCCCTGTTAAGCAAGTTTTTCCAGTTAACAAATAGGTGTTTTCGGTTTCAAGTTCCGAAATTTTCGCCTCAATAACGTCTGGTTGATATGGAACTTCTAACACATCTGGCATATGGCAAGTAGCTGAAGTATTTAATATCGCTATTTTAATTTCATTTTCTACTATATCCTCAACTTCACTAACTAAGTAGCCTGTGTCGTAAACTATTGCTCCACCTGGTTCTAAAGTTATTGAAACATTATGTTCCTGCTTAAATTTTATTAGAGAATTGGAAAATTTATCCAAGTCATAGTCTTTGTGTGTTATGTAATGCCCACCTCCAAAATTTACTGAAGAAACTTTTGACAATATTTGCTTAAAATTTTCAGAAATGTGGCTAATTAATGAAATAGAATCATCTGATAAGTTTTCACATAAATTATGAAAATGTAAGCAGTCAATTTTTTCAATAACATCTTCCCTTAGGTCGGATTTTTTCACTCCGAAACGAGAATTTTTTGCAGAAGGGTCGTAAAT
>CAYGRX010000164.1:0-2188 GCA_964352365.1 uncultured Rickettsiales bacterium | reverse complement strand
ATTTTTTACTAAAGATATTTCGGGGTTAACTCTAAGTCCAATTTTTATATTAGGATTTATATCCTTTGCTAGATCAGAAAATTTTTCTAAGGATTTAACTGAATTAAAATATAGATGAGTAGAAATTTTACTAACTTCTTTTAGCTCTTCTTCGGAAAATGAAGGTGAAAATACATGTACTTCCTTTTGAAATTCTTCGTAGCCAAGACGAGCTTCATATAAACCGCTCGCTGTTGTTCCATCAAGATATTCACTAATTAATGGAAATGCAGCAAACATAGAGAAGGCTTTTGAAGCTAATATTATTTTAACTCCTGATTTATCTTTTAAACTTTTAGCAATCTCTAGGTTTTGTATTAAAGCTTCTTCATCTAAAACGTAAGCTGGTGTCTTTATATTCTTAAGCTGCTTCAATATTTTCATTAACCTCAAGCTCCTTAACGTGCCAAGGTAAACCTTGTTTAGCTAGTTCCTCTAAAAATGGGTCAGGATCAAATTGTTCAATATTAAATACACCTTTTCCATCCCAAATTCCTTTTGCAATAAGAATTGCCGCTGTTGCTGCGGGAACGCCAGTTGTATATGAAACTGCCTGTGCTCCAACTTCTTCATTGGTTTTTGCATGATCGCATACATTGTAAATGATAATTTTTTTACGTTTACCATTTTTTATTCCCTCAATAACACAGCCAATTGATGTTTTTCCTGAATAATTAACCGCTAGAGAAGAAGGTTCAGGTAATAAAGTTTTTAAAAATTCAATTGGAATAATCTCAACGCCATTATGTATTACAGGGTCGATACGTGTCATGCCAACGCTTTGTAAAACATCTAGATGCTTTATGTAATTATCGGAAAAGGTCATCCAAAAGCGAATGCGTTTTAAACCTTTAATATTTTGTATTAAGCTTTCTAATTCTTCATGATAAATCAAATAGCTTTTTCTAATTCCAACTTCAGGATAATCAATATCATCAGAAATGCTTAGTGCCTTTATTTCTTTCCACTCGCCATTTTCCCAATATCTTCCGTTTTGAGTAACTTCACGAATGTTGATTTCAGGATTAAAGTTTGTAGCAAAACTTTTCCCATGATCACCATCATTGCAGTCAATAATGTCAATTGTATGAATTTCATCAAACAGGTTTTTCTGAGCATAGGCACAAAAAACGTTTGTAACTCCAGGGTCAAAACCACTTCCAAGTAGAGCAAAAATACCCTTATCTTTAAACTTGTCTTGGTATGCCCACTGCCAACTATATTCAAATTTAGCTAAATCTTTGGGCTCATAATTAGCTGTATCAATATAATTTACACCTGTCTCTAAACAAGCATCCATAATAGGTAAATCTTGATATGGAAGCGCCATATTTATTACTAAATCTGGTTTAATTTGCTTTATTAGTGAAATTGTTTCAGAAACATTATCTGCGTCTAACTTATAAATTGAAATATCAGTATTAAATTTACTCTTACATTCTTTTTGAACTAATTCGCATTTGGATAATGTTCTACTTGCTACGTGAATTTCATTAAAATATTGTTTATTTATGGCGCATTTTTTAGCAACTACGCTACCTGCCGCGCCACAACCTATAATCAATAATTTCATATCTTTACCATATATATAAATTTCCTTTATTATTATAAATAAATAATTTAATTAGCAAGGAATTAAACTTATAAAAAATGTTAAAATACTTACCACAAAATGAAGGATTCTTAAAGCTCCCCCTAAGTGAGGCTTGCATATCTGAAGAAGCAAAAGTGGTAATTATTCCCTTCGGGTTAGAGGCTTCAGTTACCTATGGTGGTGGAACATCACTTGGGCCTAAAGCTATGATTGATAATTCTCAAGAACTAGAGTGGTTCGATGAATATTTATGGAAAGAGCCATTTAGGGATATAGGGATTGCAACTCTTGAATATCCTGAGATATCTAAAGATATTGCAACAGCCTTAAATCAATTAGAAAATTTAGTTCAGCAAGTTTTAGATTTAGGGAAATTTCCGATGACTTTTGGTGGAGAACATTCAATAAGTGCTGGAGCAATTCGTCCATTTGCGAAAAAATATGATGACTTACAAGTTTTACATTTTGATGCTCATGCGGATTTAAGAGATGGCTATGCAGGCGAGCATTATAGCCATGCAGCGGCTCTTAGGCGTGTTTTAGATCACCCTCAAG